>DPSD01000399.1 GCA_003538495.1 Accumulibacter sp. | reverse complement strand
CCCTCGTCCTCGGGCAGGAAGTGCATTTCGACTTTGATCACGCCGTCGCCGGAACAGGCTTCGCAGCGCCCGCCTTTGACGTTGAACGAGAAGCGGCCGGGGCCGTAGCCGCGCGCGCGGGCTTCCGGGATTCCCGAAAACAGCTCGCGGATCGGCGTCAGCAAGCCGGTATAGGTGGCTGGATTTGAGCGCGGTGTGCGGCCGATCGGGCTCTGGTCGACGTTGATCACCTTGTCGAAGTGGTCGAGGCCGGCGATTCGATCGTGCTCGGCGGGTTCGGCGCTGGACCCGTACAGATGTCTGGCCGCCGCCGCATACAGAGTGTCGTTGATCAGCGTCGATTTGCCCGAGCCGGAAACGCCGGTGACGCAGGTGAACAGGCCGACCGGAATGGCGGCGGTGACGTTCTGGAGGTTGTTGCCGCGCGCGCCGACGATCTCCAGCAGCCGGCCGGGATCGGCCTGGCGTCGTTGCCCGTGCAGCCCGATCCGTCGGCGGCCCGCGAGATAGTCGCCGGTCAGCGACGCCGGGTTGTCGATAATCGCATCGGGGGTGCCCTCGGCAACGATGAAGCCACCATGGACGCCGGCGCCGGGGCCAATATCGACCACGTAGTCGGCGCTGCGGATCGCGTCCTCGTCGTGTTCGACGACGATCACCGTATTGCCGATGTCGCGCAACTGTTTCAGCGTTTTCAGCAGGCGTTCGTTGTCGCGCTGATGCAGGCCGATCGACGGTTCATCGAGGACATACATCACGCCGGTCAGCCCCGAGCCGATCTGCGACGCCAGGCGGATACGCTGCGCCTCGCCGCCGGACAGCGTTTCGGCCGAACGGTCCAGCGACAGGTAGTCGAGGCCGACGTTGATCAGGAACTGCAGGCGGCTGACGATCTCCTTGAGCACCTTTTCGGCGACCTGCGCCTTGTTCCCGGGCAGTTTCAGCGCGACGAAATAGTCGCGCGCGTCAGCCAGCGGCAGGCGGCTGAGTTCGTGCAGGGTGCGCGCGCCGGCGCGGGTGCCGACGCGTACGTTGCGGGCTTCTTCGCGCAGGCGGCTGCCGTGGCACGACGGACAGGTCTGGTTGCTGATCAGCCGCGCCAGTTCCTCGCGAACAGCCTGCGAGTCGGTTTCCTTGTAGCGGCGTTCGAGATTGACGACGATGCCCTCGAAGGCGTGCTGCCGGACGGTGTGCCGGCCACGCTCGTTGAGATAGTCGAACGGCAACTGCTCGTGACCGGAACCGTAGAGGACGATTTGCCGGATGTTCTCGGGCAGCTCGCAGAACGGCGTTTCGACGTCGAAGCCGTAGTGCGCGGCCAGCGAACCGAGCATCTGGAAGTAGAAGGGGTTGCGCCGATCCCAGGCGCGGATCGCGCCGGCTGCCAGCGACAGCTCGGGGTGGCCGACGATGCGCTTCGGATCGAAGAACTGGATGACGCCGAGTCCGTCGCACTTCGGGCAGGCGCCGAGCGGACTGTTGAACGAGAAAATCCGTGGTTCGAGTTCGGGCAGCGAATACGAGCACACCGGGCAGGCAAACCTGGCCGAGAAGAAATGCTCGCGCTGGCTATCCATTTCGTAGGCGATGGCTCGGCCGTCGGCGTGGCGAAGCGCCGTCTCGAACGATTCGGCCAGCCGCTGGCGGATGTCGGGGCGTACCTTCAAGCGGTCGATGACGACGTCGACGGTGTGCTTGCGCGTCTTGGCGAGCTTTGGCAGCGCGTCGATCTCGTGGATCTGTCCGTCCACCCGCAGGCGGGCGAAACCCTGCGCGCGCAACTCGGCAAAGAGTTCGAGCTGTTCGCCCTTGCGGTCGGCGACCACCGGCGCCAGGATCATCAGCCGGCTGTCCTGGCCCAGGGCCAGGACGTGATCGACCATTTGCGAGACGGTCTGCGATTCGAGCGCCTGCTGGTGCTCGACGCAGTACGGCGTGCCGACGCGGGCGAACAGCAGGCGCAGGTAGTCATGGATTTCGGTGACCGTGCCGACCGTCGACCGCGGGTTGTGGCTGGTCGCTTTCTGCTCGATCGAAATCGCCGGCGACAGCCCCTCGATCGAGTCGACGTCGGGCTTCTCGATGCGCTGCAGGAACTGCCGGGCGTAGGCCGACAAGGACTCGACGTAGCGGCGCTGTCCCTCGGCGTACAGCGTATCGAAAGCCAGCGAGGACTTGCCGGAACCCGAAAGCCCTGTAATCACGATCAGCCGATTGCGCGGCAAGTCGAGATTGACGTTCTTCAGGTTGTGCGTACGCGCACCGCGGATCCGTATTTCTCTGATCTCGTCCATGGGTTGCCAGCCTGAGGGCTTGAGCAAACCTGCTAATATACGCAATTACGCAGTCCGGCACCAAGCTCCCCGATTCGATAATCCCATGTCCGCTCCAACCCTCGACCGAATGAACAGCCAGGAGAAGCGCGCCGCGATCAGCCTGGCGGCGGTGTTCGGCCTGCGCATGCTGGGCCTGTTCCTGATCCTGCCGGTTTTCGCGATCTACGCGCAGGATCTGCCGTCGGGGCACGACGTCGCGCTGGTCGGCATCGCGCTCGGCGCTTACGGCCTGACGCAGTCCTTCCTGCAGATTGCCTACGGCGCTGCGTCGGATCGTTTCGGACGCAAGCCGGTGATCGTCTTCGGACTGGTTCTGTTCGCGGTCGGCAGTTTCGTTGCCGCTTCGGCGAGCGATATCTACATGGTCATCGTCGGGCGGGTGCTGCAGGGTGCCGGTGCCATTTCGGCGGCCGTCACGGCACTTGCCGCCGATCTCACCCGCGAGCAGCACCTGACCAAGGTGATGGCGATGATCGGCTCATCGATCGGCATGGTTTTTGCGGTGTCGATGGTCGCCGCGCCGCTGCTCTTCGTGCATATCGGCATGCCCGGGATCTTCGCGCTGACCGGCGGACTGGCCTTGCTGGCGATCTTCGTCGTCCTCAGGGTGGTTCCGGCGGCGCCGGCGGTGCCGCGTCAGCCGACCTGGCCGAGCTTTGTCGAAGTGCTTGCCAATCGTCAACTGCTGCGCCTGAACTTCGGCGTCTTTGCTCTGCACCTGATGCTCACCGCGATGTGGGTACTGTTGCCATCAAAGCTGATCACCACCGGCGGCCTGCCGGTCGCCGAACACTGGAAAATCTACCTGCCGGCGCTGCTGGTGTCGTTCGTGATCATGGTGCCGGCGATTATCGCCGCCGAGCGCTTCGGCCGGATGAAGCTGATCTTCAATGTCGCGGTCGGGCTGCTGCTGGTCGTGCAGGTCGGCTTTGGCCTGTTCTCGACCGGGATTTTCGGGCTGGCCTTCTGGCTGACGCTGTTCTTCGTCGCCTTCAACATCCTCGAAGCGACGCAGCCCTCGCTGATTTCGCGAATCGCCCCAGCGCACGCCAAGGGCGCGGCGCTCGGCGTGTACAACACCACCCAGGCGCTGGGGCTGTTCGTCGGCGGCGTGCTCGGTGGCGCGCTGGCCAAGCACCTCGGCCCGGGCGCCGTCTGGGGTTGCGGAGCATTACTGACGGTGATCTGGCTGTCGCTGTCGACGACCATGTCGATGCCGGCGCTGCGCGCTCGGCGGGTGCCCATCCAGGTTCTATAATCGCGCTTTACTCGTCTCGTGACACCACCTCCAGGGAGGCAACATGGCTTCGGTCAACAAAGTGATTCTCGTCGGCAATCTTGGCGCCGATCCGGTAACCCGCTATTCGGCGACCGGCGATGCCGTCTGCAACATTCGGATCGCGACCTCGGAATCGTGGAAGGACAAGCAGACCGGCGACAAGAAGGAAGCGACCGAGTGGCACAGCATCGTCTTTTTCGGGCGCTTGGCGGAAATCGCCGGCCAGTACCTGAAGAAAGGCTCGTCGGTCTACGTTGAAGGCAGCCTCAAGACGCGCAAGTGGCAGGACAAGGATGGTAACGAACGCTACACCACCGAAATCGTCGCTAGAGAGATGAAAATGCTCGGCAGCCGAGAAGGCATGGGGTCACCGCCTTCCAGCGAAGAAAGCGATTACGGCGGCAGCATGCCATCGGCCGCTGGCCCCAGCGCCGGCACGGCGCGTTCGGCGCCCGCCAAGAAGCCGAGTTTCGACGACATGGACGACGACATCCCGTTCTAGCAGCACTTCGGCAAACCGGGCGGCGCTTCCCGTGCAGGAAATCTACGTCAGCACCGATGTCGAAACCGACGGACCGGTGGCTGGCAGACACTCCATGCTGAGCATCGGTTCGGCCGCCTATGCGGCCGACAAGACGCTGCTGGCGACTTTCTCGGCAAATCTCGAAGCGCTGCCGGAACTGAGCACCGACGCCAGCACGGCCGCTTGGTGGGCGACCCAGCCTGACGCCTGGGCGGCCTGCCGGTCCGGGCTGGAGCATCCACGGGACGCCATGATGCGCTACCTGGCGTGGCTCAAGGTTCTCCCCGGCAGGCCGGTGCTGGTCGGCTATCCGGCCGCCTTCGATTTTTCCTTCGTCTACTGGTACCTCACACGGTTCGCGGGCGAGAATCCCTTCGGCTATTCGGCGATCGACATCAAGACCTACGCCATGGCCATGCTGCGCCAACCGTATCGTGCGTGCGGCAAGCGGTCGATGCCGGCCGAGTGGTTCGACCCCGTCGCGCACAGCCACGTGGCGCTCGACGATGCGCTTGAGCAGGGTCGTCTGTTCTGCAACATGCTGCGCGCCAACCTCGCGTCGACGACATGAACACCCTGGTCACGGGCCAAGCCTGATCACCGCTCAGCTTGCAGGTCCGCGCCCGAGGACAACTCCGGCCAGCGTTCGGCCCAACAGCACTGATGGTCGAACCCGGGTAGCACCCGTACTTCAGGCCGTTCACTCGCCGGAAAGGCCGACGCATAACTCTCGGCGATCCAGGCGGGGACGTTGGCGTCCTCGGCGCCAACGAGGTGCAGTTGCGGAACCCCGCGCAAACGCTGCCATTCAAGGGCCGGATTCAGTGAGCCGACCAACGGCGGGACGCGGTGATGCCGGGTCCAGCGGGCGTGATCGAGGTTGCCGGCAACGGTCACCAGCCGAACGACATCGTCGCGTCGTGCAGCCACCAGAGCAGCAATGGTGCCTCCCCCGGAGTAGCCGACAAGAACCAGCCTGGTCGCGCCGAAACGTCGCTTCAGCAAGCTGATGGCGTGGTCGGTCGAGTCGAGCACCTCGGGCGCGAAGCGACGATTGGTCCAGTACGCCGGATCGCAATCATCCATTTCGGCGGCTTGCAGGTACTGACAGGGGCGTCCGAGGTAAACGGCAGTTCCCGGCCAATGCTTCAGTGCCATTTCGAGGGCCAGCGCGCGGCGCGGAGTCGGGTCGTCGGAAGCAGCGCTGCGCGCCAGCCAGGCCAGCCCATCTCCCTCAACGTACACCGTCAGCGTCTCTTTGGCGATGACCGACCCCGGGACGTAGGCGACCAGGGGCAGGGGCGAGACGGCAAGTCGCAGCAACTGCCAATTTCTGGCCGCAGCCAGCGTCGCGGCACTTGCCCGGCGATCGTCGAGCCCGCGTCCAACGCAAGCGGCGAGGAGCAGCATGGCAAGACAGAGAACGCCGCTTGAACGCGGCGACACCGCCAGGAACAGCCGTATCCTTCCTTGTTGCCTTCCTTGGAGTCTTGTCACTGTTTGCCGCCACCTTGAAGCGGGTTCGGCACTCACCGATACCGATACTAATCCCGAGTATTTTCCAATTCAGGTAT
>DPSD01000604.1 GCA_003538495.1 Accumulibacter sp. | reverse complement strand
TGATCCAGGTGCGCGATCTCGATGAGGCCTGCCGGATCGCCAACCGCATTGCCCCCGAACACCTCGAACTGTCGATCGAAGACGCCGACGCGTGGGTGGACAAGATCGACCACGCGGGCGCGATCTTCATCGGCCGCTACACCTCCGAGTCGCTGGGTGATTACTGCGCCGGGCCGAATCACGTCCTGCCGACTTCCGGCAGCGCACGCTTCTCGTCGCCACTTGGGGTCTACGACTTCCAGAAGCGGACCAGCCTGATCCGTGTTTCTCGTGCCGATTCGAAAACGCTGGGCCGCATCGCGGCGACGTTGGCCTACGGCGAAGGCCTGCCGGCGCACGCCCGATCGGCTGAATATCGCGTCGACAGCTGAGGCCACGATTAGCGGCGGCGCCAGATGACTGCCTCCACCGCCTCCGGCCCGTCGCTCAGGCCAGAATCTCGCGCAAGGCCGCGATCAGCAGGCCGCATTGCGCGTCGCTGCCAATACTGATCCGCAGATGCTGGTCGATGCGCGGCAGCTTGAAGTGGCGGACGATTATCCCGCGCTGGCGCAAGGCCGCCGCCAGCTGAACGCCCTCACGCTGCGGGTGGCGGGCGAAGACGAAGTTGGCCAGCGACGGCAGCACCTCGAAACCCAGCCCCAGCAGCTCGCCGCGCAGCGCCTCGCGGCTGCGGATGACCGCTTGCCGGGTGGTCTCAAAGTGCTCCTGGTCGGCCATCGCCGCTACCGCGCCGGCGATCGCCAACCGATCGAGCGGGTACGAGTTGAAGCTGTTCTTGACCCTTTCCAGGGCCTCGATCAGATCCCTGTGGCCGACCGCGTAGCCGACCCGCAGCCCGGCCAGCGAACGCGCCTTGGACAGCGTGTGCACCACCAGCAGGTTCGGGTGCTGATTGACCAGGCCGATCGCCGACTCGCCGCCAAAGTCCACGTAGGCCTCGTCGACGACCACCGCCGACTGACGATGGCTGGCCAGCAGGCGCGCGATCGACGCCACCGACAGCAGGCAGCCGGTCGGCGCATTCGGATTCGGGAAAATGATGCCGCCATTCGGCGCCGCGTAATCGTCGATGCGGATCGCGAAATTCTCGTCCAGCGGCACGGTGGCGTAGGCCACGTCGTGCAGACTGCAATAGACCGGGTAGAAGCTGTAGGTGATGTCCGGGAAGAGGACCGGCAAGCGATGCCTGAGCAGCGCCATGAACACGTGCGCCAGTACTTCGTCGGAACCGTTGCCGACGAAAACCTGCTGCGGCGCGATGTCGAACTCGGCGAAACGGGCGGCGATCGCTTCCTTGAGGCGCGCCGCGTTCGGGTCCGGGTAGAGTCGCAGCAACTCGCCGCCATTGGCCAGTTGGTCGGCGATCGCGGCGACCACGCGCGGCGACGGCGGGTAGGGATTTTCGTTGGTGTTCAGCTTGACCAGATTCGGCAGCTGCGGCTGTTCGCCCGGAACGTAGGGCGTCAGGCGATGAACAAGGGAACTCCAGTAGCGGCTCATTAAAGGCTGCGCAGGTCGGATGCAAGGAAAGCGCGAAATGGTATCATGCGCGTCTGCCGATCGAGACGCCATTGCTGATCATCGACCACTGCTCGCAAGCCACGCCAGGCGCCAACGGCGACCCCTTGCTGGCCCCGATCATTTCCGACTCAACATTCTTTGTTGCCACCCTGCGACGGTATCCCGATGCGGCAAGCAGAAGTCTCCAGGAATACGCTCGAAACCAGAATCACCGTTCGTCTGAACCTTGAAGGCAGCGGTCAGAGCAGCTTCACCACTGGCGTCCCGTTCCTCGATCACATGCTTGAACAGATTGCCCGGCATGGCCTGATCGACCTCGAAGTCAAAGCCGACGGCGACCTGCACATCGACGCGCACCACACCGTCGAGGATATCGGCATCACCGTCGGCCAGGCGCTGGCCAGGGCGCTCGGCGACAAGAAGGGGCTACGACGCTACGGGCACGCCTACGTTCCGCTCGACGAAGCGCTGTCGCGGGTGGTGATCGACCTCTCCGGCCGGCCGGGTCTCGAGTTCCACGTCGATTTCAGGCGCGCCATGATCGGCGCCTTCGACGTCGATCTGGTGCACGAATTCTTCCAGGGTCTGGTCAATCACGCGCTGATCAGTGTGCACATCGACAATCTACGTGGCGACAACGCGCACCACCAGGCGGAAACGGTGTTCAAGGCCTTCGGCCGCGCGCTGCGTGGCGCGGTCGAAGCCGACCCGCGCGCCAGCGGCACCATTCCTTCGACCAAGGGCACGCTCTGATGCCATCGACCAACGCCCCGCCGGGGGCGATCGTCGTGATCGACTACGGCATGGGCAACCTGCGTTCGGTGTGGCAGGCGCTGGTGCGGGTCGCCGACGGTCGCCAGGTGCTCGTCTCTTCTGATCCAGCGATGGTCAGCGCAGCCGAACGCGTGGTCTTTCCCGGGCAAGGGGCGATGCCCGACTGCATGCGCGAGATCGACCAGCGCGGCTTGCGAACGGCGGTGCTCGACGCTGCCCGAAACAAGCCGTTTCTCGGGATCTGCATCGGCCAGCAAATGCTCTTCGAGCACAGTGAAGAAGGCGATGTACCCGGTCTGGGCGTCCTTGCGGGTGCCGTCCGGCGGTTTCCGCCCAGCCGCATGTTCGACGCCGCGGGCGACAAGCTCAAGGTCCCGCACATGGGCTGGAACGAGGTACACCACACCCGGGATCACGCCCTCTGGAACGGCATTGCCGATGGCGCGCGCTTCTATTTCGTCCACAGTTATTTCGTCGACCCGCTTGCAGGCGACTGCGCCGTCGGAACGACCGCTTACGGCATCCCCTTTACCAGTGCCGTGGCTCGGGATAATATCTTCGCCATTCAGTGCCACCCGGAAAAGAGCGCGGTGGACGGACTCGCCCTGCTGGCCAACTTCGTCGCCTGGAAACCCTGAACCGGCGCGCTGCTCGCGGCAACCTCGTCTCCCTCGTCGCATCTCCTTTCATCTCACTCTTGCTTGCACATTCAAAATGCTGATCATTCCCGCGATTGACCTCAAGAACGGACAGTGCGTCCGGCTCAAACAAGGTCTCATGGACCAGGCGACCGTCTTTTCGAATTCTCCGGGCGAACAGGCCCGCGATTGGCTGTCCCAGGGCGCGCGTCGCCTGCACGTGGTCGATCTCGACGGAGCCTTCGCCGGCAAGCCAAAGAACGAGAAGGCCATCAAGGAGATCATTCAGGCCGTCGGCGATGACATCCCCGTGCAACTCGGCGGCGGCATCCGCGATCTCGACACCATCGAACGCTGCCTCGACGACGGCGTCAGTTACGTGATCATCGGCACCGCGGCAGTGAAGAATCCCGGCTTCCTGCACGACGCCTGTGGTGCTTTCCCCGGCCACATCATCGTCGGTCTTGATGCCCGAGACGGCAAGGTGGCTGTCGATGGCTGGTCGAAAATGACCGGGCATGACGTCATCGATCTGGCCAGGAAGTACGAGGACTACGGCGTCGAAGCGATCATTTATACCGACATCGGCCGCGACGGCATGCTCTCCGGGATCAACATCGAGGCGACCGTCAAACTGGCGCAGGCGCTGCTGATTCCGGTGATCGCCAGCGGCGGGCTGTCGAGCATCGACGACATCCGGCGGCTTTGCGCGGTCGAACAGGAAGGAATCAGCGCCGCCATCGCCGGCCGCGCGGTATACGATGGGTCGCTGGATTTTGCCGTGGCACAGGCCGAAGCCGACCGTGCGACCACCCCCTGATCTTCGCCCGTTGCTCGACGAACCAAGGCGCTAGCTGATCGTGGCCCTGGCCAAACGGATCATCCCCTGCCTCGACGTGACCGCCGGTCGGGTCGTCAAGGGCACCAATTTCATCGACCTGCGCGACGCCGGCGACCCGGTTGAAATCGCCCGCCGCTACGACCAGCAGGGTGCCGACGAAGTCACTTTCCTCGACATCACGGCGTCGTCGGATCAGCGCGAAATCATTCTGCACATCGTCGAAGCCTGCGCCGCTCAGGTCTTCATTCCGCTGACCGTTGGCGGGGGCGTACGCTCGGTCGCCGATGTGCGTCGCCTGTTGAACGCCGGCGCCGACAAGGTGAGCATGAACACCGCCGCGGTCGAAAACCCGGACCTGGTTGCCGAAGCATCAGCCAAAGTCGGCAACCAGTGCATTGTCGTGGCCATTGACGCCAAGCAGCTGGCGCCGGGAGTCTGGCAGGTGTTCACCCATGGCGGAAGAAGGAATACCGGGATCGACGCCATCGACTGGGCTCGCCGCGTTCAGCAACTCGGTGCCGGCGAAATCCTGCTCACCA
>DPSD01000605.1:1139-8526 GCA_003538495.1 Accumulibacter sp. | reverse complement strand
GAACCCCCCCGGCCCGGGGGGCATAAGCGGCTTCGCTGACGGTCAGCGGGCGCAGGCGCTCAAAACAAAACCCCGCCACAGGGGCGGGTTGTTGGGGCAGGTGGCGCATTGGCTGCGGGCGCAATGCCTCGCCGCTATTGTCTCTCTTTTCGTCCCGCTTGCGAGAACGTCATGTCCCGGTTTTACGTGCGCCCGGCGTCTCGCGACGAGCGATGCATTGGCGACGGGCGCAACTCGCCTAGCAGCGTAATTGTCGCGGTTTGCGTCCCGCCTCGCAAGCACGTCATGTCCCGGTTTTCCACGCGTACCGCGCCTGCCCACCGAGCATCTCTTGCGGCGTGATCGTGACGCTGCCGGTCGCCGCCAGCGCCACGAGGACGCGCTGCACGGCCTTCTTGACGGCCACGCGCTCCTGGCAGCCGGCCCGCGGGTTGACGTACAGGACGATCTGGCGCATCACGAACCGGCGCCCTGGATAGGCGGCCATCAGATCGATCACCTCGTGGGCATACTTCATTTGCGGCCCTCGAAGGCATCCCACACACGCCCGATCGCCACGCACAGCGCCGCTTCGTAGTCCGCCAGCCGCAGACCCATCCGACGCGCCGCGCCGACCCGGCCAAACTCAGCCCGCCCCGAATCGTGGTACTGCGGATACTCGGCGCGCAGCACCTGCTTCGGCGCCTGCGGCAGGCGATGCCAGACGTCATCGACGATCAGCGCCCGAGACTCGATCGGCGGGATCGGGCGAGGCTCGTCAGCGCAGGCGTCTACCCGGAACCGGGTGTAGTCGCGTTCGACCGAACCGCAGTGGTTTGGCGGCAGCGGATGCGGCCACGCCCCCAGCCAGCACCAGCGCGACCAGTTGAGCAGCTCGTGGTGCAGCCACTCCGGGAAATGGCGCAGATCACGCCCTGGGTTCGTTGCCATGCCTTTCTCCTAGTTGCACAATCTTGCGGCATAGGGTGACACCACCTGCCACCACCACCACCTCGTTTCCCTAACCTTTCCCCAGCCGCCTTATATGTTTACGCGTATACCGTAGTAGTAGGTGGTATCAGTGGTTGCGTGGTTCCAGCCCTTGCGTCATGCGGCTTTCGGCGCAACCACCTACCTCCACGAGGTGGTTGCTGGTGGTTGCGCCGTGCACCCAAACCCTTGCACCCACGCCGTTGATCCGCCGATAAACGCGCAATAAACCGCACGCTCGCAGCGAAATGCCAACTCGCATTTCTTCGCGCTTTGTAATCTGTCGGTTGTCAAACCCGAGCGCACCGCGCAACACTTCGCCAGCGCGTAAGAATTCACGCGTTCGCGGAATCTCGCCAGAGAGCAGATCGGGTGTGTCCAGCCACGAAGCAACCGCTTCGTCCCACGGATCGCTGATCGTATGGTCAACATGCACCTCAGGCGCCAGGCGCTCGGCCGCCTGATAGGCCACGCCGAGCAGACCAAACAGCTCGCGCGCTTCGGCCCAGAGCTGCAAGCGATCCCGCCGCACGGCTTCGATGTCGGCCTTGCCGGTGCGCACCGGCAGCCAGCGCCGGTTCCCGGTCTCGTCCGCCAAAAACTCGTCCTGGTTGGTCGTGCCGATGAACACCAGGCGGCGGGGGAATTGCACGGCGAACTCCCGATACTTGGGCACCCAGGTTTCATGCGTCCGGGCGATGAACGCCTTGATGCTATCCAGCTCGCGCGTGTGCAGCCCGCGCAGTTCGGCAATCTCGGCGATCAGCCGGCCGCGCATCTTGCGCGCCAGATCCTCGTCCTTCTCGCTGAAGCTGATCTCGGTGAAGAACTCGACGCCCGGCACCATGGCCGCCACGCTCGAACTCTTGACGGCCCCCTGATCGCCCACCAGGATCGGTACCATGTCCGCCTTGACTCCCGGCGACAGCACGCGCCCGGCCAGCGCCGTCCAGAGGTAAAGGGACACCGCCCGAACGTAGTCGGTATCGGACGCACCGAAGCAATCCCGCAGGAAATTCTCGACCCGCGGGTGCCCATCCCACGGCAGCGCGTTCAACCACGCAATCGCTGAATCGAAAGGGTTGTTGTCCGCAACCAGCCCGACCGCGTCGCGGATCAGTTCGCGACCCACTGGCTTAAAGCCCTTGCTCTCCAGCCGGATGCGCAGCCGCGAATAGTCGGCATCGCTGAATGTGGCGAAAACGTCATCACCCGCCGCGGCGTACATGATCTCGTCACGGAAACTATCGAAGCGAATGTTCATCGCGCAGAAATCGACACAGGCAACGGCCTTTACCGCGTTCTCGATGGTCGCTTCAATGCGTCCATACTTGTCCCGCTTGAAGGCGGGCAAGGGCGGTGGCGCGACCTGCGCCTCGACGGCCACCCCCTCGAAGTCGCTCGAGACGTCCTCCTGCCAGCCGTGCTGGCGGGCCAGCATCAGGATGCTGCGCTCGGTAATGCCGTTGTCCCTGTCCCGGACGAAAGGCCACACCCGGTGATCAAGGAAGTCGGCGTCGTACTTGCTCGCCTTGGCCGAGAGCTCATGCGCCAGCGCCAGGCCCGCTTCCGAGCCGCCCGTGGCGTGGTGAATGCCGAAGATCACATTGCGCCAGGTGTCGTAGTCCAGTTCGTCGTCGGCCTGATTTGGAATCGCAGCAAGCGCCGAGCGCAGGATCGTGAACTCTGTGTCAGCAATGGGCGCCGGCGCAGCACGAACAGGGCGCTCGACGACGGGCACGGCCGGCGAGCTGGGCCATGCCATGCCGATCACCGCTTCCTTGCCCATCGGCTCCAGCCCGGCCAAAGGCTCCAGCGGCTCACTGAGCCCCGCCAGCGGCAGGATGAACTGGTTGCCGAAACCGTTCTCCGGGACGCTGTCCTGCTTGGGAAAGATCTCGATCTCGCCATGACTGATGCCGGCCGCACCATTCCTGAATCCCAGCGACTCGATCACGCTCGCCATCCACTGCCGAACGCTGTAGGCATCCTGCGGCTCGTCCCACAGCAGGAAGAGGTGAATCCCGCGCCCTCCCGACGAGCGGAAGGCAATCGGGTGCATGCCAAGCAATCCCAAGGCGTCGATCAGTCGCATGGCGGCCTCGGCCATTTCCGGCCACGCTGTCTCGCCGTTGTGGGAATCAAGATCGTAGAGACCCACCAGCGTGACCGCCTCGCCGGCTTTGATGGGGCAGCATCCCCGCGCCGGGCCACCGTCCAAATGCTTGGCCAGCCGCGCCTTGGTGAGCGATTCCCGCGTCCACGCTTGCTTCCCGCCTTGCTTGACGCATGTCACATCGGTGCGCACCCGCCGCACCAACGGGGCGAGGGCGCCGATCAGGTCATTGGCCATTGCTCGCCTCCAGCGTGGGTAGTAGCAAGGACGCGATCTCTGACTCACTCGCGTAGGAATTACTGCTCTCGGTTGGTCGCGCGAGCGATGCTCCGGGGATGGCAATCTGCAGCAGAGTCGGATCTATCAGATCGCCAGGGGCGACGCGGCCAGCGACACACTGACTGATCTCGCGGGCGCGCCGCTTTGGAGCGTAACCTTGGCGGTTCCACTCGCTGATGGCCTGCTGGCTAACGTGCTGCTGCGTGCCGTGTGCGCCAGCGCTGAGCTTCTTGGCCAGGGCGGCCTGGCCACCAGCGATGCGGATCGCCCTGGTGATACCGGTTTCTTGGGATGTCTGGCTGTCGGTCATTGCAAGCATTCCTCTTGTTTTTATGGAATCTGAATTCTACAAGCAAATGAACATTGGCAGAGCAAGTCGCATCCCGGAATGTGTTGATATGCCGGCTCGCCGGTGCTACGCTACAAGCTGATACTTGTAAAAGGATGGTCGGACCATGGACGAGGTTTCTCCCCTAGCCCTCTTCTTGAAAAAGCACCGCGAAGCGCTGGGTATGAACCCCCGAGCATTTGCCGAAGCAATCAGTTCGGCCGGCGGGCAGGCGACCACCCAGGCGGTCCAGCAATGGGAGAACAGCACTCCCGGTCAGCGCACCACCCGACCAAACTCCACTAATCGACAAGCCATCGCCGAGGTGCTGGCATGTGACGTAGGCGAGGTTGAAGCGGCGTATCGCGCGGCGCGCGATGCGGCGGACGGACGTGAAGAAAAAGACAGGCCGACGACCGCTGCATCGTCAATGAGAGCAAGAATAGGACTCTACGCACGGTTCGAGAATGAGATCGCTGGAGCGATTCGCGCCAAGATCCCTGACGCTGACGAGTACTTGGAGAAAGTCATCACTCCGTTTGGTATGAGCCGACGATACGACTATCTGTCCCCCAGGCTGGCGGTTGATTGGGTTGGCGCACGCGGCCCTCACATCGGCACCCTCTCTCTTGAAGGGCGTCTCTGGCATCTGCTGTGGCTGTCACGCTTGGATGCAGACACCGGCATCGCGAGGAAATATTTGTTCATCTTGGTCCTTGCATCGGATGAACCCGCCGTGACAGCACACATCAAGAGAGGCTTTGATCGCTTACGCGACGAGGCGCGTGTTTTTGGCAACACCCTTATCCTTTGCCTCGCATCTTCGCCGGCAGAGGCGGCTGATCTCGTCGTAGCACACGAGACGGGCGCGGAGCAGCACCCCGCCTGCTAGCCCCCCCGCTAGTAGGTCTTCCACAGAAGCCGTCCAAATCCCCGTTCACAGCAGGTAACGCATTACAAGCTACAACATGTAGCAAATTACGCTCGTCCATTGACTTGCAATTTGCAGGCGCTAGCATTGCAAGAAATCAATCGAAGCTTGCAAACTACCTGCGAGGACGCAGCAAGATGCTTACCCCCACCCTCATGGCGCAGATGGACTACGGCCACTTCCTCGCCGCCGGTGACTGCGAGATCGACCCCCTCACGAGCACCGACCTCGAGCGCGAGCTATTGGCTCGCCTCGAAGTCCTCCTCAATGACCACGACGGCGAACTGACCCAAGCCGCCGAGAAGTACGACCTCAGCGCGGAGGACATCAAGACCCTTGGCGACGCGCTGATCGAGGACACCACCGTCACCGTCGCCCTGCTCAAAGTCCTCGCCGCTGCCAGCATCGATGACCCCGACACGCTCAAATCCCGGCTCGCCCTGGCCCAGCAGTTCCACGCCCTCGCCGAAGACGCCGGCGACGTCTTTACCCGCCGTGCCCGACTGACCACCCCAACCAACGAGCAACTTGCATGACCCTCGAAGCAGCCATTCAAGAGAACACCGGCGCCATCCGCGCCTTGATCGCAGCCCTTGCCCAGGGTATCCCGATCCCGACCGAGCCCGTTGCCGCTATCGTCCCTACACCCAAGGCCAAGAAAGAGAAGCCCCCGGCCAGCCTGAGCCCTGTCGACGCCAGTACGTCGGTGAGTCCTGCGCCTGCCACTGCCGAGGAAACCGACGGCCCGACAGTCGCTTCCCCGGCACCCGGCACCACCTATGACGATGTGAAACGCGTCATCGTCAAGATGTCGGGCCTGAAGGGGCGCGATCAAGTTCTCGCTGTGCTCGGTCAGTTCGGTGCCGCGAGAGGCCCGGACTTGAAGCCGGAGCAGTTCGCCGACTTCATCGCGCAAGCCGACGCAGCGATGGCGGGCTGAAATGAGCGGGAGTCCCCACGCCCTCTTGTCGCCGTCCGGCGCCCACCGCTGGCTCAATTGTCCGGGAAGCGTAGCGCTGGGGGCCGGCATCGTTGAAAAGACCAGCGATTTCGCCCGTGAGGGCACCGCTGCGCACGCCTTGGCCGCGCTTTGCCTCGACAAACGCCGACCGCCGGCCACGACCTTTGTCGGCAGTTTCCTCGAAGGCGTCGAAGTCAGCGGCGACATGGCCGAATACGTCCAGCAGTATGTTGATCTTGTCCTGCAGCTTGCCGATGGCCACGAGCTGATGGTCGAGCAGCGCGTGCCCATCGGCCACGTCACCGGTGAGGCCGGTGCCGAGGGGACCAGCGACGCGATCATCGTCACCGCCGACGGCACAGAACTGATCGTCATCGACCTCAAGTTCGGTCGCGGCGTTGCGGTCAGTGCCGAGGCCAACGACCAGGGGCAGCTCTATGCCCTGGGTGCCCTGGAAATCGTCACGCTGCTGGGTTATGCACCGCGGCGCGTGCGCATCGTCATCCACCAGCCGCGCCTCCAATCGGCACCGTCCGAGTGGGCGTGCACAGTGGAAGATCTGCGACGCTACTCGCAGCGGGTCAAGGTGCGCGCGGCCTACGCCATCGAGGTGCTGCGCGGTGAAGCGCCCGGCACCCCCATCGACCATTTGCGACCGGGGGACAAGCAATGCCGGTTCTGCAAGGCCAAGGCGATCTGCCCGAAGCTCGCCGAACTGGTCGCCGCGACCGCCGGTGCCGACTTCACTGACCTGACGCAAACCGAACTCGCCGTCGATGTCGACCCCGAGGTGCTCGCACGCTGCCTCACGAAGGTCGATTTGATCGAGGATTGGTGCGACGCGGTCAGGAAGCACGCCCATGCCGATCTGGCGGCCGGCAACCTCGTGCCCGGCTTCAAGTTGGTGCAGGGCAAACGCGGCCCCCGTGCCTGGGTCAGCGAGGCCGAGGCCGAAGCGGCCATGAAGGCCATGCGCCTCAAGCACGCTCAGTTGTATACGTACAAGGTGATCAGCCCGACGCACGCCGAGAGACTCCTGGCGAAGGACAGCCCCCGGCGCTGGCGCAGCCTGGCGAAATTCATCAGCCAGTCCGAGGGCCGCCCGGCGGTCGCACCGGTCAGCGACCTGCGCCCCGCGCTGGTCGTGACTCCGATCGCCGACGACTTCACCCGCGTCGTCGCTACCTGCGATGACCTGGTATGAGCCGTCATCGCCCGCTGGCCGCGCAGGAAGGGCGCATGCCCTTCATGCCGCGCGCGAGGCTGGGCGAAATCGTGGTTCTCCCACAAGTCGCCACCGACTGGCAGCCCATCCCCGATCACTGGGTGCTGCCTGGCTGTCGCGTCGTCAGCACCGACGACCTGCAGGCCATCGCTTCACGCAATCACTGGACTCTAACCATTTACCCGTAAAGGAGCAGTTCCCATGAAAGTCAAACTCACCAACGTGCGTCTCGCGTTCCCCCAGTTGTTCGAGGCCAAGACCGTCAACGGCGAAGGCAAGCCGGCGTTTTCCGCGACCTTCCTGCTGGATCCGACGCACTCCGACATCAAAGCCATCAACGCGGCGATCGATCAGGTGCCAAGGAGAAGTGGGGCGCCAAGGCCGACGCCCTGCTCAAGACGGCGCGCGCGGCGGATAAGGCGATATCCTCTATTGTTCATACCGTTGTATGCGATACTTTCAGTAGATTATGAGGTTGGAGGTATTGCTGATGAGGGTCGCCACGGTAGCTGAAAGCAAGGTTTCTCTCGAAGCCGTCCATATTGAAGATATCCAGCTTGCTTCGAGCAAGATGACGG
>DPSD01000605.1:0-784 GCA_003538495.1 Accumulibacter sp. | reverse complement strand
CATGAGAAACGTACCGGGATTGTTTGTCTGGGGCTCCACGCGTTCTGCTGCGGTGCGAAATTGTGGGAGGAGAAACACCCGGAAGTAGCGAAAGCCCTCTGGGAGCTGGCGGAAAGTCATGCCCAACAGGATCCGACTTTTCGCACGACTTTGTCATTTACCCGTTTGACCGCCGAGGAAGCCATCAAGCAGTTGCGGGCGCAGGGTTTTGCCGACGACGTACTGCCCTCACGAAGCGGCATGTCGAACGTGCTGAACCGCAACGGGTACCGGCTGCGTCCGGTGCTCAAGGCCAAGCCCCAAAAAAAGTCCCCGAAACCGACGCCATCTTCGCCAATATCCGGGAACGTGACCGAGATTGCCAAGGCGAAGCCGTCATGCGCCTGAGCATGGACTGCAAGGCGACGGTGAATATTGGCGACTACTCGCGAGGAGGCAAGACGCGAGGCGATAACCAAGCGGCGGATCACGACATGGGTTGCGAAGAGAAACACACACCGTTTGGTGTCGTCGATGAAGACAAGGGGCACCTCTATCTGTCCTTCGGAAGCTCGGCGAAGACCAGCGATTTCATCATCGACAGCCTCTACGCGTGGTGGGAGAGTCAAGCGTCCGAAGAGCGTGCTCGCGTGACACACATCCAAATCAAGGCCGATAACGGGCCGGAGAGCAATGGCCGGCGCACGCAATTTCTCAAGCGAATCGTCGAGTTTGCCGATCACATCGGCAAGTCCATCCGCCTCTTGTACTATCCGCCGTACCACAGCAAATACAATCCGGTGGA
>DPSD01000689.1:18081-18626 GCA_003538495.1 Accumulibacter sp. | reverse complement strand
GGAGACGCCGGGCGAAAACGGTCATTTCCTTGGCCGCCTGGAGGTCGCCCTTGCCTTCGGCGACGACGATTCCCTGTTGATAGGCGGCCAGTGCTTCGGCGGGGCGAGCGGCCTCGCTCAGGGCCTTGCCGAGGAGCTTCCAGGCGGCGGAATACGTCGGGTCGCGTTCGACCGCCTCGCGCAAGCGGGTCACCGCCGGTTCGAAATCGCCGGCCTTGAAATGCTCGTTGCCCAGTGAATAGCGCAGCAATGCGCCGTCGCGCGGGCCACCGAGCAGCTTTTCGAGATTGGCGATGATCGCGGTGGTCATTTAATATCTCCGCTGTCAAGCTTGCACGCTTGCAGACTTTCAACCCGACCCATTGTAGAGGACAGCACCATGACCAGAACGATCATTTCAACAACGCAGGCGCCATCGGCCATCGGTACCTACTCGCAGGCCGTAAGGGTCGGCGATACGGTATACCTCTCGGGGCAGATCGGCCTGGACCCGGCCAGCATGAACCTTCTCGAAGGCATCGATGCGCAGATCGTTCGCGTTTTCG
>DPSD01000689.1:3805-17784 GCA_003538495.1 Accumulibacter sp. | reverse complement strand
GCGCAGATCGTTCGCGTTTTCGACAACCTCAAAGCGGTTGCGGAAGCGGCTGGGGGTTCGTTGGCCGACGTCGTCAAACTCAATGTCTACCTCACCGATCTGGCTAACTTCGTAAAGGTCAATGAGGTGATGAAGAGCTATTTTTCGGAGCCGTTCCCGGCTCGCGCGGCGGTCGGTGTCGCGTCGCTGCCGCGCAACGCGCTGGTTGAGGCCGACGCGGTGATGGTGATCGGCGGCTGATGCCGGTAGCGGACGAGATCGATGCCCCACCCGCACTCCGGAGCCGGCTGCGCAAGCTCGGCCTGGAGCGGCGTGACGATCTCGTCCTGCATCTGCCCTTGCGCTACGAGGACGAAACGCAGCTGGTAGCGATCGGCGACGCGCCCACGGGTGTGCCGCTGCAGGTCGAAGTGCTGGTGCGCGAGGTTTCAGTCAGACGCGCGCCGCGTCGCCAGTTGCTGGTGCAGGTCAGCGACGCGGGTGTTGCCGAAGGCAATCGTCTGTTGCTTCGTTTCCTGAGCTTTTACAGCAGCCAGCAACGGGCGCTCGAGGTCGCCCGCGACCATCAGCTGCGGCTGCGCGTCTTCGGCGAGATCCGCAACGGTCTTGGCGGTCCGGAGATGGTGCATCCGCGCTACCGGGTGCTGGGCGACGACCAGGCGCTGCCAGCGTCGCTGACCCCGGTCTATCCGACCACCGCCGGGTTGGCGCAGAGCGCGCTGCGCAAATTGATCGCCCGGGCGATCTGTACGGCGGATCTGGCCGAGTGGCTGGACGCCGCCTGGTGCAGTAGCCACGCGCTGCCGTCGTTCGCGGCGGCGGTGCGCTTGCTGCATTCGCCGCCGCCCGAGGCCTCGGCCGTGGCGCTACAATGCCGTCGTCATCCAGCCTGGCGGCGAGTCAAGTTCGACGAGCTGCTGGCCCAGCAGCTGTCGCTGCGCCGCGCCTACCTGGCGCGTCGGCGCAAGGGGGCGCCTGTCCTTCTCGCCAGCGGCCGCCTGGCAAAGGGGCTGCAGGCCGCGCTTCCCTTTGCCCTGACCGGCGCACAGCGGCGCGTCGCGGCCGAGATCGCAGCCGATCTCGCGCAACCCTATCCGATGCAGCGCCTGCTGCAGGGCGATGTCGGTTGCGGCAAGACGATCGTCGCTGCACTGGCGGTCTGTCAGGCCATCGAGGCGGGTTACCAGGCCGCGTTCATGGCGCCCACCGAGATCCTGGCCGAGCAGCACCACCTCAGGCTGCGGGCCTGGTTCGCGCCGCTCGGGGTCGAGGTGCTTTGCCTGTCGGGCCGGCTCGGGGCCGGCGCCAGGCGGACGCTGCAGCGGCAGGCGGCGGGCACGGCGCAACTGGTCGTCGGTACCCATGCCTTGATTCAGGAAGAGGTTGGTTTCACCCGTCTCGGGCTGGTCATTGTCGACGAGCAGCATCGCTTCGGAGTGGTACAGCGCCTTGACTTGCGGCGCAAGGGAGCCAATCCGCACCAGTTGATGATGTCTGCGACACCGATTCCACGGACCGTGGCGATGAGTTATTACGCCGATCTCGATGTTTCGGTGATCGACGAATTGCCGGCCGGCCGATCGCCGGTTCGAACCAGGCTGTTCTCCGACAGCCGCCGCGAAGAGGTGGTCGCCGCGGTACGCGCGGTCGTTGCCGAGGGCCGGCAGGCTTACTGGGTCTGCCCCCTGATCGAGGAGTCGGCGAAGCTAGAACTGCAGGCGGCACTGGAATCCTGGGCCGCGCTGAGCAGCGAACTCGCGGACTTGCGTATCGGCCTGGTGCACGGACGTTTGCGTGGCCAGGAGAAAGCGGCGGTGATGGCCGCGTTCGTCGCTGGCGAGATCGACGTGCTGGTCGCGACGACGGTCATCGAGGTCGGTGTCGACGTTCCCAATGCCAGCCTGATGGTCATCGAACACGCTGAGCGCTTCGGCCTGGCGCAGCTTCACCAGCTACGCGGACGTGTCGGACGTGGCGCGCATCACTCGGCGTGCGTGCTGCTCTACCAGCAGCCCCTGTCGTCAATGGCGCGCGCGCGCCTGAAGATTATTTTCGAACAGACCGACGGTTTTGAAATCGCGCGTCGCGATCTTCAACTGCGCGGCCCCGGCGAGCTGGTCGGCAGCCGTCAGTCCGGCATGCCACTGCTGCGCTACGCCGACCTGGAAGTCGACGGCGATCTGGTCGAACTCGCCCAGCAGATGGCGGCGCAGCTGTTGCGCGACGATCCCGAGCGCGTCGCAGGCCATCTCCGGCGCTGGCTGGGGTGCCGGGAGGAATTGCTGAAAGTCTGAAGCGGCCGGGCCGGCGAAGCGACCACGGCAGATCGTCTGGCCGCGCAATCCGCTGCCCGCCCGGGGCCCGGATCGGCAGCGGGGCTCAGACCCGGAAATAGGCGACTGTCTCGCGCAGCTTGCCGGCGAGGTTGCTGAGCGCGACCGCCGAGTTGGCGTTGCCTTGCATCGTCGCATTCGTCTCCTCGGTCATCGACGCGATGTTCTGGACATGGCGTGCAATGTCGTTGGCCACCGTCGCCTGCTCGCGGGTGGCCGTCGCCACACCTTGCACGCGCTCGCTCGACTCCCGTGCCTGACTGTGGATCGATTCGAGCATGTTGCTGGCTTCGCGCGCCTTGTCGAGGCTTCGGCTGACCTGTGGTGCGGCCTCGTCCATGGCGCCGACGGCCAGTTCCGTATCGGCCTGAACGCTGACCACCATGGTGCTGATTTCGCCGGTCGCCTTGCTGGTCCGTTCGGCGAGCTTGCGGACTTCGTCGGCGACCACCGCGAAACCGCGACCCTGCTCGCCGGCGCGTGCCGCTTCGATTGCCGCGTTCAGCGCCAGCAGGTTGGTCTGCTCGGCGATCTCCTTGATCACGCCGGCGATGCCGCCAATCTCTCTTGAGCGCGTCGCCAGCTGGCGAATCTGCCCGGATGAGCGGGCAACGATTTCGGCTACCTTTTCGATCTCGTTTGCCGACGCGCTGACCAGTGCGCGACCTTGCTCGGCGCAGGTCGCCGCGGCGCTGGAATTCTTCCCGGTCGCGTCGGCGCTCTGCGCCACCTCGTTGATGCTCACCGTCAGTTCCTCGATCGAGGCGGCCGTCGCCGAAGTCGAGTTGGCCTGTTCCTCGGCGGCGCGGCGGGTTTCGTCGGTGGCCACGGAGATCTCGCCGGCGCTGTTGGCAAGTGCTGCGGCCAGCTGGCCGATCTCGGAAATGATGCTGCGCAGACGCTCCTGCATCTGGCCGATCGAATGCATCACGCTGCCATGGGCGAGCCTGTCGGCGTTCATTTGCTGGCCGAGATCGCCGCTGGCGATGCGCAGGGCGATCGCCGACGCCTCGGCCGGTTCACCGCCCAGCTGGCGCAGGACGCTGCGACCGATCCACATCGAGACGCCGACCAGGACCGCGATAACCAGGACGACGATGATCAGCGCGTTGATCGCTTCGCGCTGGAATACCCGGTCGACGTCATCAAGATAGATGCCGGTGCCCAGCACCAGACCCCACGGTTTGAACTGCGCGGCATAGCTGAGCTTCGGAACCGGCTTGTCGCTGCCCGGTTTGGCGAAGGAATAGTCGACGACGCCACCCATCTCGCTGGCCAGCGCCACGCGTACCAGTTCCTGCACGAACAGTTTGCCGCTGGGATCGCGCAGGTCGGCAGCGCTCTTGCCTTCCAGTGCCGGCTTGGCGGCGTGCATCACGAAGTGGTGCTGCTTGTCGAGAATGAAGAAATACTCGCCGTCGCCGTAGCGCATCTGACGAACGGCCTCGACCGCTTGCTTTTTCGCTTCGTCGTCACTCAGCGCGCCGCTCTTGGCGAGGCTGTGGTAGTTGTTGATGACGCCGCTGGCGGCCTCGACCAGCACCTGGATTTTGTCCCGGCGGTCCGCAAGGAGGTTTTCGCGCAGGTTGTTGAGTGAGTAGAAGCCGAGCCCGACCAGGCCCAGGACGGCGACCAGCAGCACGATGACGAAGCGGGTCTTGATACTCCACTGGCTGACCTTCATTGCAGTTCTCCGGTTGAGGCCGCCGTGCTGGCGGTTGTCGCAGTTGATTCTCACCACGGCTTGGCGGGCTGGTGCAGCCGGATTCTGCCTGTCCTGGCAAGCGGCGTCCAATAAAGCGGCGGGCCGATCGCTGCCGAGCCGAGCGAGATGACGCTGATGTCGCCTTGGTTCACCGGCGGAAGCGTGAACACCACCGTCAAGCGAGCAGCCTCGCGCGTCGTATCCGGATGGCAGGCGACGTCTTGCCGACGCACGCTTGCAGCCGAAGCGGTCAATTGAATCGCCGTCACAGCAAGATCAACGGCTGCTGCACGCGAAACTTGAGGCCCTGTTGCAGGAATCCTGCTGCCTGGCTCAAGTCGCTCACGGCTTGCGGGCAACCAGACCAATCAGTGCCGAACGGCCGTGGTGTCCGGAGCCCTCGGCGATCTCGTCCTCGTACTCGACGAGTTCCTCGATTTCCCAGTCGGCAAAAGCGGCGCGAAGGGTGTCCTGCGTGTACAGGTTTTCAAGCGATGAAGGTCCTCCGGTACGATAGTCGAGCTGCTTCGGGGTGTATCCCTGCAGCAGGATTCGTCCGCCGCTGCGGGTCAGCCGCTTCATCGTCGCGAATTGTCTGCTTCTGTCCTGGGCACCGACGAACTGGATGAAAATGCCGATGACCCAATCGAAGGCCTGGTCGAGGTGTGCTGGCGGCCAGTCGACCGCCAGCATGTCGGCTTCGATGAAACGTACCTGGACCTTCCGGCCGGCCGCCAGTCGCCGGGCCTTGTCCACGGCGACCGAGGAAATCTCGACCGCCGTGACGTCCAGGCCCTGCTCGGCAAGCCACACCGAATTCCTGCCCTCGCCGTCGGCGACCGCCAGCGCCCTCCGGCCGCTCTCCAGCAGCGCTGCCCGATGCGCCAGGAAACGGTTGGGCTCAATGCCGAACAGATAGTGCTCACCGGCATCCCGGTAGCGAGTGGTCCACATGTCTTCCTGATTCATTCAAAGGACCTCCGTGGTGATCGACGCGGTCCTGAAATTGCGGGCGTCAGCGTCCGTGGACAACCGCGCAATCCGGGGGTGCGGCGCGTCCGTTGGCCGCCACCCGGCCAGACCGCGAGCGGGGTAGCGATCGAAGTCGCCGCGCCGGCGCATTACTCTTGCGGAACGTCGATGTAGTGCGCGGCGAGCCACTCGCGGTCCAGTTCCCAGCGTACATCGTCGATACCCGGCTGCGACAGGACGATTGATCGCGCTTCGGCCTGTACTTCGCCAAGCAGGGTCTGAACGGCGATAAAAGCCGGGTCATTGGCGTTCATGGTATCAATTTCGGGATAGAGGACGGCCAGTGCCTTGAACGCCGGTACCTCAACATTGCGCGGGGTACTGATGAACGCGGTTTTCCCGTCAACCTTCATGACCCTGAACTGGTAGGGGTAGCTCTTCAGCTTTGCGCTCCCCTGCGTTTCGATGACGTCGGTGAGCTGCCGGGACCGGGAATCCGGTGCGCGGATAAACCAGTCCAGGCCGACGAGAAATACGACGGCCACGATCACCCAATAGCTTCTTTTCATTGTCCCGCTCCTTGTCGCTTCGCCGCTATGCGGCGCTGCCGCGGATCGCCCGCCGCTGGCATGACGGCGTCCAGAAACCCGATCACCTCGCCGATGCGGTGGTCCATCTCAGCGTACTGGTCGTGGCTGCCGGGGATCAGCAGCAAGCGTACCCGTTGATCGCGACGCCTGGCGTAAATTTCCTGCGCTTCGCTGACCGGCACCGTTTCGTCTTCGCTGCCATGCACCAGCAGGACCGGGCAGTTGACTTCGCGGATGCTGCGGCAAGGCGCCAGTTCGTCGAAGCGATGACCGATAACGCGCTGGACGTAGTAGAGGATGTAGGCGCCGAGCGGCCAGTAGGGAATGCGTTTCGACCTCAGCCAGCGGCGCATCATTGTTGCCGGATGGGAAAAAGCGGCCAGGGTCACGACGGCGGCCAGATCGTTTCGGCGCGCGGCGAGCAGCAGCGCGGCAGCGGCGCCGACGGAATGACCGATGACGCCAACGCGGCTGGCATCGACTCCTGGCAGCGCGCGCAGCCAGTCGACCGCGTGCTCCAGGTCTTCAGCAAAGCGCGGCAGGGACGAAAAAGTGTCGCCGTCGCTGCGGCCGTGATTGCGCGCATCGAAGAACAGCAGCGCGTAGCCGGCGGCATGCAAGGGCTTGGCGAGCGGCAACATCATTTCGGCGTTGCCGCCCCAACCATGGATGATCGCCAGTGCCGGCGCGCCTTCGCCGGCCGGGACGAACCAGCCGAACAGGGCCTTGCCACAGCCGCCGGGAATCGCCACTTCGCGCCACGGCACCCCATCCGGCACACCCCGCTCAGGAACCCGCGGCGCGGCCAGGCTTCGGCGAATCAGCCAATTGGCGACGATCGCAACGGCCGTTATGACGACCAGCAGGAGGACGATCAGGGTGGCCGCCAGCGGCATCGGAGCAATGGCACTCAGATCAGGCATGCCGGCGACAACGGTTGGCCACCGTGCCTTGTAGCGTTGCGACCAGCGCCTGGCGCACGGCAGTGGGTGATCACTAGCCGAACCACCTGCCGATCATCGGATACGGCCGGCAGGGACCGCGCGCTTTGCGCCGCCCTGGCGTCGGCCATGGTCGCCGGGACCTTTGCAGGGAGGCGCGCCGTCGGTGCGGCGCTGCGCCGGGAAGAGCGCTGTGAATGCATGGCCGAGAGTATGCACGGGTTTTCGGGCAGCCGCCGCACGCAGCAAGTCTGCCAGCGCTGGTGATGCTCCGCTACCGAGTCACCGTCCGGCGGCCGGGGTCGTCGTTCGAGCACTCCAGTCACGGCGCTGAAACATTGCGCCGGTAAGATCGCCGCGGCTGATACGCCACGCCTTCACCTGTCTGGAGCAACCCTGTTCATGTCCAAACGTGCGTTCCTGAAATTCTCAAGTGTTGCCGCCGCGATCGCGCTGGGCCTTGGCCCGGTCGCCGCAGCAGCGGCCGACATCACCGGCGCCGGAGCGACCTTTCCCTACGCCGTCTACACCAAGTGGGCCGAGGCGTACAAGGCCGCTACCGGCGGCACCGTAAACTATCAGGGGATCGGTTCCTCGGGCGGCATCAAGCAGATCAAGGCCAAAACGGTGGACTTTGGTGGGTCCGATGCGCCGCTCGGTGAAGCCGACCTCGACGCTGCCGGACTGGTCCAGGTCCCGGTCGTGATGGGCGGCGTGACCATCGTCGCAAACGTGCCGGGTATCGCGTCGGGTCAGCTGAAGCTCGACGGGCCGACCGCTGCAAACATCTTCCGCGGTGCCATCCGGAAGTGGAACGATCCGGCGATCGCCCGACTGAATCCCGGCGCCAGCCTGCCCGGCACGGCGATCACCATCGTGCACCGCTCCGATGGTTCGGGTACCACCGACGTCATGACCAACTATCTGGCCCGGCAGTCCGCCGCGTTCATGAGCGAGGTCGGTGTCGGCAAGACGGTCAACTGGCCGACCAACGGGATTGGCGGCAAGGGTAACCCCGGCGTCGCCGCCAACGTGCAGAAGATCGTGGGCACGATCGGCTACGTGGATTACGCCGACGCCAAAAAGAACGGCTTGAAGTTCATCGCGCTGAGCAACAGGTCCGGCAATTTCGTACTGCCGGGGGGCGACAGTTTCAAGGCTGCCGCCGACAGCGCCAATTTCAAGGTCAAAGGCATGGCTCCGGACCTGCTTGACCAGGCGCCCAAGCAGGCCTGGCCGATCGTCACCGCGACCTACATCCTGGCCTATGAAAAAGGTGATGACGCCACCAGGCAGCAGGGGGTGGTGGACTTCTTTACCTGGGCGCTGAACAACGGTCAGAAGATGGCCGATGAACTCGACTTCGTCGCTTTGCCCGGCAGCGTGGTGAAGGCGGTCGAAGCCGAGATGAAGCGCATCAAGTAGGTCTGCCTGACTGGCTGGATACGGAGGCATTGGACGATGAACACGTTGGAAATGAGCGAGCTAGTTGTTCCCCGTCGGTTGGACGTGCACCTTCCGCAGGTCGAGGTCTTCAAGCGGCAGGACCGCGTCTTTCACCGGGTCACGCTGCTCTTCGCCTTGCTGGTGCTGGCGGCCCTGGCGGGAATCCTGGTCTCGCTGGCGATCGAGGCAGCGCCGGCGTTCCAGGCGTTTGGCCCGGCTTTTCTGTGGCGCGACGTGTGGAGCGTCCCGGACGACGATTTCGGCGCCCTAATCGCGATCTACGGCACGGTCAGTACGTCGATCATCGCGTTGCTGCTCGGCGTGCCGGTGAGCTTCGGCATCGCGCTGTTCCTGACCGAAAGCTGTCCGGTATGGCTGCGCCGCCCGCTCGGCACGGCCATCGAATTGCTGGCCGGCGTTCCCTCGATCATCTACGGCATCTGGGGCCTGTTCATTTTCGCTCCGCTGTTCGCCCGCACCGCGCAGCCCTGGCTGCAATCGCTGTTCGGCGGCCTGCCGCTGATCGGCAGCTGGGTCGCCGGGCCGCCCATCGGGGTCAGCATCCTGGCGGCGGGAATCGTCCTGGCGCTGATGGTGATCCCGTTCGTCGCCTCGGTAATGCGCGATGTCTTCGAAACGGTGCCGCCGGTGCTCAAGGAATCCGCCTATGCGGTCGGCTGCACGACCTGGGAAGTCGCCTGGAACATCGTCCTGCCGTACACGCGGGTCGGCGTGATCGGCGGCATCATGCTCGGGCTGGGACGTGCCCTGGGCGAGACGATGGCGGTCACTTTCGTCATCGGCAACGCCAATCGTATCGCTGGCAGCCTGTTCTCGCCGGGCAACTCGATCGCTTCGGTGCTGGCCAACGAGTTCGGTGAGGCCGACCCGGGGTTGCACACGTCGTCGCTGTTCGCGCTTGGCCTGGTCTTGTTCCTGATCACCTTGCTAGTGCTGGTACTGTCGCGCTGGCTGGTCCTGCGCGCTGGCGCCAGGCAAGGCAAGTGAGCGGAGGCGGGGACATGGAACTGTACGGACGTCGTGTGCTGATCAATCGCCTCGGTATTGGCCTGTCGATGATCGCCATGGCCTTTGGCCTGCTCGCCTTGACGTGGATCCTGTGGACGCTGCTGGCGAAGGGCTTCGCCGCCTTGAGCTGGGACTTCTTCACCCAGGATACGCCGGCGCCGGGTTCCGAGGGCGGTGGCCTGCGCAATGCGATCGTCGGCAGCATGATGATCGTCGGCATGACCACCCTGGTGTCGACGCCGATCGGCATCCTGGCCGGGATCTACCTGGCCGAGTTCGGCAGCAGCTCGCGGTTCGCAGCGGCGACGCGCCTGGTCACCGACATCATGCTGTCGGCGCCGTCGATCGTCGTCGGCCTGTTCGTTTACGCGCTGATGGTGGTGACGCTGGGAGGTTTTTCCGGCTGGGCTGGCTCGCTGGCATTGTCGCTGATTGCCATCCCGGTGGTCGTGCGGACCACCGAAAACATGCTCAGGCTAGTGCCCGCGAGCTTGCGCGAGGCGGCTTTTGCGGTTGGTGCGCCGCGCTGGCAGGTGTCGCTGAAGGTGAGCCTGCGCTCGGTCAGGGCGGGCGTGGTGACCGGCGTCCTGCTGGCCGTTGCGCGGGTGACCGGCGAGACCGCACCGCTGCTGTTTACCGCGCTCAACAACCAGTTCTTCAGCGCTGACATGTCGCAGCCGATGGGCAATCTGCCGGTGGTGATCTTCCAGTTCGCCATGAGTCCTTACGACAACTGGGTGCAACTGGCCTGGGGCGGGGCCCTGCTGATCGCCTTGCTGGTGCTGGCAATCAATATTGGCGCGCGCATCCTGTTTCGCCAAACCACCCAGATCTGATTTTCGGAGCATGGTATGTCGGGTACTTCCGGTTTTCCCAAATCCGCCGCCCAAATAGGTGAGCACGCCGCCTTGCAAATCCGTGACCTGGATTTCTATTACGGCGATTTCAAAGGCTTGAACGCCGTCAATCTGGATATTGCCCGCAACCGCGTGACCGCCTTCATCGGGCCATCGGGTTGTGGCAAGTCTACCCTCTTGCGTACCTGCAATCGGATGTTCGACCTTTATCCAGGGCAGCGCGCTGAAGGGACGATCGTCTTCAACGGCAAGAACCTGCTCGACAGGAAGCAGGATGTGAATCTGGTTCGGGCGAAGATCGGCATGGTTTTCCAGAAGCCGACGCCGTTTCCGATGACCATTTACGAAAACATCGCTTTCGGCGTCCGGCTTTACGAAAGGTTTGCCCCGGCGGAGATGGATGAGCGGGTCGAATGGGCGCTGCGCAAGGCGGCCTTGTGGGACGAAGTCAAGGACAAGCTTGAGCACAGCGGCCTGGCGCTTTCCGGTGGTCAACAGCAGCGCTTGTGCATCGCTCGGGCGGTGGCGGTAAAGCCCGAGATCGTGCTGCTCGACGAGCCCACCTCGGCGCTCGATCCGATGTCGACGGCCAAGGTCGAGGAACTGGTCAATGAACTGAAGAGCGAGTACACCATTGCCATGGTGACCCACAACATGCAGCAGGCGGCGCGGATCTCCGACTACACCGCGTTCATGTACCTGGGCGAACTGATCGAATTCGGGCCGACCGACGAACTGTTCGTGAAGCCAAAGGTCAGGCGCACAGAGGACTACATCACCGGCCGCTTCGGTTGACGACCAGCAGTCGGCTGTCGGTACGGGCAGTGTACTGACTAAGGTGCCTCGACCAGCAGCGGGGGTCATCGCTGCGCCGATGTGCCTGGAGCGCAATCGGTCGTCGGAACGAACCGAGGCAACTTGCCTGTTTGCGCAACACTGTTGCATTTGGCCTGCGAACGAGGCAAGATTCGCGGCTCGTGCCAACCCCGACTGTGCTTTGTCCAATCGCCTCGCATCGCCCATGCCTTCCCGCGCACGTCCGCACCGGTCCGTCAGTGCCGACCGGCCCAATCCGGTTCTTTGTGCCAGCGCCGCCTCGCGGCTGCTGTGGGCGATCGGCGCGCTGCTGTTCCTTTGGGCGAGCGTTTACTGGGCGATGGACTGAATGCAGGTTTGCCGATGAGCCAGTCGCCAGCGTCGAGCGCCCAGCCCATTCTGCGGTTCGACAACCTGACCCTGGGTTACAACCGCCACCCGGCGGTACATCATCTGCACGGGGAAGTTGCCGCCGGCAGCCTGCTGGCGATCGTTGGTCCCAATGGTGCCGGCAAGTCGACGCTGCTCAAGGGGATCTGCGGCGAACTGCGGCCGCTGCAGGGCCGCATCGAACTGCTCGGCGTGCAGCGCCGGCAAATTGCTTACCTGACGCAGCAGACGACGCTGGACAGCAGCTTTCCGATGGTCGTCCATGATTTCGTGGCGATGGGCTTATGGCGAGCGATTGGTGCCTTTGGCGGGCTGAACCGCGCCCTGCGTCAGCGAATCGGCGCCGCCATCGACCTGGTCGGGCTGAATGGGCTCGAGAGCCGTCCGATCGGCGCGCTCTCGGGGGGGCAGTTGCAGCGCGCGCACTTCGCGCGGGTGGTGTTGCAGGAAGCGCCTCTGGTCCTGCTCGACGAGCCCTACGGGGCGATCGACGCCGCCAGCGTCCGCGACCTGGCCGCGCTGGTGCAGCGCTGGCACGGCGAGGGGCGGACGGTGATCGCTGTCCTGCATGACCTCGAGCATGTGCGCCAGGAGTACCCGGAAGTGCTGCTGCTCGCTCGCGAGATCGTCGCCCGCGGCGATCCGGCGATGGTCCTCAGCGACGACCAGTTGCTTCGCGCCAGGCAAATCGCCGAAGGACGGGGCGGCGAAGCCGAGGCTGCGGTCTGTCAAGCCGAGCGGGGTCGGCGATGAGCGAAACGCTGGCGGCGATGCCGCTGCTGGCGCCGTTCATCGAGTTCGGTTTCATGCGGCGGGCGCTGGTCGGCTGCCTGGCGCTGTCGCTCGGGGCGACGCCGGTCGGGGTCTTTCTGATGCTGCGGCGGATGAGCCTGGCCGGCGACGCGATGTCGCACGCGATTCTGCCGGGCGCCGCCATCGGCTATCTGATAGCCGGGCTGTCGCTGCCGGCGATGACCATCGGTGGCTTGCTCGCCGGTCTGACGGTAGCCGTGCTGTCGGGCGGTGTGGCGCGCAACTCGGTGATCAAGGAAGACACCAGTCTGGCCACTTTCTACCTGATTTCGCTTTCGGCCGGTGTGTTGATCATCTCGCTGCGCGGCAGCAGCGTGGACCTGCTGCACGTGCTGTTCGGCAGCGTGCTGGCGCTTGACGACGCGACCCTGCTGCTGCTTGCTGGCTTCACCTCGCTGTCGGTGGTGGCGCTCGCGCTCGGCCTGCGGCTGTTCGTCCTCGAAGGCTGCGATCCGGCGTTTCTGGCCCGTGTCAGCCGCCTCGGGCCGCTGGCACATTATGGCTTCATGGTCCTGCTGGTGCTCAACCTGGTCGCCGGTTTTCACGCGCTGGGAACGCTGATGGCGGTCGGCATGATGATCCTGCCGGCCGCTGCGGCGCGCTTGTGGGTAGGCAATATCGGCCCGCTACTGCTGATTGCCGTACTGATCGCAATCAGCGGCTCGTTCGTCGGGCTGCTGCTGTCGTATTACTCGAACCTGCCGGCGGGACCGGCGATTGTCCTGGCGCTCGGCGCTTGCTACCTGCTGTCGCTGGCGGTGGGCACGCTGGGACCGCTGGCCAGTCGCTGGCGGTCAGGCTGGCATTTCGAGCGCTGAGGGCAGGGTGGGAAAAATGCGGAGGCCGCGATTGATCGCCCCGAAGCTGTTCTGCCATCTGGCTGCGAGCCTGCTGCTGGGCTTCTTCTGCGTCGGCCCCGGGCGGCCGGTCGCGGCCGCGGAGGCGCTGCCGGTGGTGGCCAGTTTCAGCATCCTCGGCGACCTGACGCAGCGCGTCGGCGGCGCGCACGTGCAGGTGTACACCCTGGTCGGGGCGGGGGCGGATGCGCACGTCTACCAACCGACTCCAGACGATGCCAAGACCATCGCGCGGGCTCGTCTGGTGGTCGTCAACGGGCTTGGCTTCGAAGGTTGGATCGACCGCCTGATCCAGTCTTCGGGCTATCGCGGCAGGCTGTTGGTCGCCAGCGACGGGGTCAGGCCGCTCGCCAGGGCGCCGGCCAATCCCGGCGCGCGTCCGCGGCACGAGCACGCGGCCGACCTTGACCCGCACGCCTGGCAGGATCTCGGCAATGCGCGCAAGTACGTCGCCAATATCGCCGCCGCGCTTGGCGCCGTCGATCCAGCGAACAAGGCCGCGTACCAGACCAACGCCGCCAGCCTGCAACAGCAGATCGACGCTCTCGACCGCGAACTGCGCGCCACCTTTGGCGCGCTTCCTGCCGAGCGGCGCAAGGTGGTCAGCTCGCACGACGCCTTTGCCTACTTCGGTCGCGCCTACGGCATCCGCTTCATAGCGCCGGTCGGGGTCAGCACCGACGCCCAGCCTTCAGCCGCCGGCGTTGGCGCGACCATCCGACAGATCCGCCAGGAAAGGATCAGGGCGGTGTTCATCGAGAGCGTCAGCGACCCCCGCCTGCTCGAACGGATCAGCCAGGAATCCGGCGCGGTCATCGGCGGCACTCTGTACTCGGACTCGCTGTCCGGCGCCGGTACCCCGGCAGGCAGTTATCTCGGGATGATCCGCCAGAACGCCAAGACGCTCGCCGCCGCGCTGGCCGACTGACGCCGGCGCTGGCCGCCAGCCGTGTGCTGAGCGGTGATGGTTCGGAGCAGACAGTTGCCGGGCTGCACCAGGCGCCGCGACGGCGCGCCCGGCGGCGGCAGCAGGTTTGACCGTCATCAATCCGTCACACAGGCGACGCATCATTCGTCCGTCGCTTCAACACCAAGCAGCCAGCCCCACTCAAGCGCAGCGCCCGAGCCAGCCGCGGGGTCGGCTGGCGGCTGTTCCGTATCATGCCAGGGAGATCGAAATGCTATCGCCAGCCACCCCTTCCAGACCTTCCACGCCGTCAAGCGCCGACG
>DPSD01000689.1:2740-3516 GCA_003538495.1 Accumulibacter sp. | reverse complement strand
GCGCCGACGCCATCGTCGCCGCGACCAACCAGCTGCGGCTCAGCAGGCTTGCTGCAGCGCCCGCGGAGGAGCCCGCCAGGAAAGCCAGGAAGGCGCGAAAAGCCTCCAGGACCGTTCGTCGCAGCGTCCGCATTCCGAGGAGCGAATACCGCCAGCTCGCGCAGTTGAAGAAGCGTCTGGCGCGCGGAGGAGTCGGCATCGGGAAGGGACAGTTGTTCCGCGCCGGCCTGATGCTGCTCGCCGGTCTCGACCTGTCCGCGCTGAAGGCGGCGATAAGCGACGTGCTCGCTCCGGCCGCCGCACCGCGCAAGGGAAAGTAGACCGGGCGCCCGAGGGCGCTTGGTAAATCGCGGCGTTTCCGGGATGGACGGAGCCTGTTGCCCGCGGCAACCTCATTGACAGTTCTTACGGTGAAAAACATGACCAGAGAAACTACCACCGCACCCTCGGCGTTCACCAAGGAGCGCATCGGAACCGGCACGGCCGGTGCTCCAGACCGGCTACATGGTGCAGAGTGCAGGTACGATTCCAGGGACCCCGCGGCGGCGCCGCGCGCAACGGGCGAAGGTCGCCTGCCCGGTCGCCGCGGACCGCAGAAGCGGCCAACCAAGGTGGCGGTGACCTTGCGCTACAGCCGCGAAGTGCTGGAATACTTCAAGGCGACCGGTGAAGGTTGGCAAACGCGGATGAACGAGGCCTTGCGCGAGTATGTGGAACGGCACCGCACCGCGTAGGGAGGTCGGCGGCGGGTAGCCTTGCTCCGGCCCCGGAGGGGG
>DPSD01000689.1:2217-2423 GCA_003538495.1 Accumulibacter sp. | reverse complement strand
TCACCCGAGCACCCGCATCTGGCCGGGAGAAACGACAGTGGGATGCTGCACTGGGCGATAATGGCTGCTTTCGCCCACCCGTGGAGGCAGCACCGCCAATGGACCGAGATCTGATCAGCAACAGCAGCACGAATCCGCATTTCGAGCGCTTGCTCACCGCGCTGCCGGCCCCCCTGAGCCGCCGCCGCCCGCTGCAGGGGGGTCCC
>DPSD01000689.1:1731-1945 GCA_003538495.1 Accumulibacter sp. | reverse complement strand
CTGGGCGGCGCTGCCCTGTCTTTCTTCGGGCTGCCGGCACTGGCCGCTGCGGCCGACCGACCGGCGATCGGCTTCACCCCGATTGCCGTGTCGGGCGACGACCTGGTGCGCGTTCCCGACGGGTATACGGTGCAACTGCTGTACGCCTGGGGCGACCCGATTTCGGACGGACCGGCGTTCCGGGCCGACGCCGGCAACAGCGCCGCCGAACAGG
>DPSD01000689.1:0-1387 GCA_003538495.1 Accumulibacter sp. | reverse complement strand
TCGTCGACGCACGGCCTGCTGTGCGTAAACCATGAATACACCGACGACGGCCTGCTGCACCCCAACGGAATGGCCGACTGGAGCCATGCCAAGACGCTCAAGTCGCAAAACGCGCACGGCGTTTCGGTGATCGAAATCAGGCTCGGCGGCGCCGGGGTGCGCTGGCAGCTGGTCCGGCCTTCGCCGTACGCCCGGCGGATTACCGCCCGCACGCCGGTGCGCATCGCCGGCCCGGCCGCCGGGGCTGCGGCAATGCGTACCGGTGATGACCGACGTGGCAACGTCGTTTTCGGGACGCTGGCCAACTGTGCGATGGGTTCCACACCCTGGGGCACCTGCCTGAGCTGCGAGGAGAACTTCGACTCGTACTTCAACGGCCTTGAGCAAGCGACGCCAGATCAGCAGCGTTACCGCATCCGCAAGAACGGTTCCAGCTATCGCTGGCACGAACACGACAGCCGCTTCGACGTGGCGACCGAGCCCAACGAGGCCAACCGCTTTGGCTGGGTGGTCGAAATCGACCCCTGGAAGCCCACCCAGGCGCCGGTCAAGCGCACCGCGCTGGGCCGTTTCAAGCACGAATGCGCCACCGTCGCGCTGGCCAGCGACGGCCGGGTGGTGGTCTATATGAGTGATGACCAGGCCTTCGAATACCTCTACAAGTTTGTCTCCCGCGATCGCTTCGACGCCAGCAGTCCCGCCGGTGGCGGCGCGCTGCTCGACGTCGGGACGCTGTACGTCGCCCGCTTCGACGCCGACGGCAAGGGTCGCTGGCTGGCGCTGGAGCACGGCCGGAACGGTTTGGGCGAAAGCAGCGGCTTTGCCGACCAGGCCGACATCCTGATCCGGACCCGTCAGGCCGCCGACCTCGTCGGTGCGACGAAGATGGATCGCCCGGAGTGGATCGCCGTCCATCCGCACAGCGGCGAGGTCTACTGCACGCTGACCAACAATCGCCAGCGGGTGAGCACCGACGCCGCCAATCCGCGGGCCGAAAACGTCTTTGGCCAGATCATCCGCTGGCGCGAGGCCGGCGCCGACGCCGCTGCGGGCCGCTTCGCCTGGGACGTCTTCGTGCTTTGCGGCGACCCACAGCAATCCGATCCGAACAAGCAGGGCAACATCAAGGGTGATCCTTTCGGTAGCCCTGATGGCCTGTGGTTCGATCCCGCCGGTCGCTTGTGGATTCAAACCGATGCCTCGGGCAGTGTCCTGAACCGTTCCGACTACCAGCGACTCGGCAACAACCAGATGCTCGTCGGCGACGTGGTCAGTGGTGAAATACGGCGTTTCCTGACCGGGCCGCGGGGCTGCGAGATCACCGGCATCAGCGCGACGCCCGATGCCCGCAACCTGTTGATCAACGTCCAGCACCCCGGAGAGGTCG
>DPSD01000289.1 GCA_003538495.1 Accumulibacter sp. | reverse complement strand
TCGGCGGGCAACACGAAAGACGTCGGCTGTTCATTGAGATAAGCCAGTTCCGCCGGGTCCTTCAGCGCTGCAAACGAGACGTCGATGACATAGATTTCTGCCCCCGGCACGCGTACGGCAGCGGCGACCGCGGGATCCCGGTTGCTCGCCATGGCAGCCGAGTTTGCGATCAGGCGTGCGGTCTTCCAGCGGTGAGCCATATCGCGCAACAGCTCGATCGCTTCGTACGAGTAGCGATCGATCGGCACGCCGGCTGACTTCAGCAGGATGCCGACGGTACCCGGCGGGGTCTCGGATTCGTCCCAGTGGGTCGGCGGCGAGGACAGCGAATTGACGACGAAGACGATGACCCGGCGCGCGTCGTCGAGCGGCGTCGCTGCGCCAACTTCGTGCAGAGCCTGCGAAATCTCCAGCGCGTCGAGCACCGCGCGCATGCCGACGTTATCGGAAACGCCGCCGTCCACGAGATGCAGGTAGGGCCGATGGACGCCGTCGTCGTAAGCCTGCATGTCCCTCAGCGAGCGTATCGCGCGCGCCGCTGGTCGCGGCGGCTCCTCGGCTTCGGTGAACGGCTTCACCCAGGCGGGAAAGCGTCTGTTGCAGTTGCCCGCGTAATTGTTGACGGTCACTGGCGACAGAACCACCGGCACGGCCGACGACGCGGCCGCCGCACGCGATAGGGGAACGGCATTGAGATCCGAACAGAGGATGTCGAAAGTCGTCTGGTTGAAGACAAAACGGGCACCGGTCGAGATGTCGGTCGCCGAGGCCAGGATCAGCGGGCCACGACCGGCGTTCAGATCACCGAAGGTGGCTCCGTTGAACAGGATTTCGTCGTACAGCTCGGCCGCCAGTTCTGACCGGCCCCAGCCTGTAAACCACAGGCTGCCCCAGTTGCTCGGGCTAAACGTCCGGGCAATGATCTCGCCCTGCACATCACGCTTGAGGAAGCGCTGCTCGTACTCGCTGAACAGTCTGTCGCCGTACAGACCATAGGCCAGCGCCGTGAAACTGCCGCCGGACACGCCGGTGATGACGTCGACCTGATCGAGCAGGCGAACGCGCTGGCCCTGCCGTCCGAGCACCTCGGTACGGCGAAGAAACTCAAGGACGCCGTAGGAGAACGCCGCAGCGCGCGTACCGCCACCGGAGAAGGCGAGAATGACCAGACTCTCCTTCTGCCTGACGCTGCCTAGGCGCGTCTCGAAGCGATAGCCCGCCGTTGGGTCAGCCTGCGTGATCGGCGGATTGATCGGTCGGCTGGCACAACCGCCGAGCAGGAACACAACAGCCAGCAGACAGCGGGTGGGCAATGAAGTCATCGTTTGGCCAAGTAGATCATGGAAGATGTGATTCTATCCTGTCTGGCCTCAGCCGAATCTTTTGCGATCAGGGCGCCGCGATGTCTCCACAACCCCGCAATTTCGCGTAGCCTGTACCCACGACAGGACAGCCATGCCATGCACAGCGAACCGACCTACCTCCACACGATCGAAATTGGCCCCAGTTGGCGGACGCGCGCGCTGAACGGCCTGCTGCGGCTGACGATGCGCCGGCGGCTGACCCAGGAATCCGATGTCGCCGCCTTGCGGTGTGAATACGAGGAGATCGACACCCGCTATTTTCGCCTCGCGCCCGACGTGCTGCGCACGCCGGTCGACTGCAGCGGTGTTTCGGCCGAGTGGATCACAGTCCCCGGTAGCCGCGACGAGCGGGTCATCCTCTACCTGCACGGCGGGTCATTCGCGTTCCGCTTCCCCAACGCGCACGCGGCGTTGGTGTCGCGCCTGTGCCGGCGCCTCGGCGCGCGCGCCCTCCTCCCCGATTACCGGCTGGCGCCGGAGCACCCGTTTCCGGCAGCGCCGGACGATTGCCATCGCGCTTACCGAGCGCTCCTTGCACAGGGGTTGAATCCCCAAAGCATCGTGCTCGCCGGCGATTCCGCGGGCGGAAATCTGGCTCTGGTAACGATCCACCGAGCAAGAGCGGCCGGCGAACCCTTGCCGAGCTGCACCGTCCTGCTCTCACCAGCGCTCGACTGCACGCTCACCAGCCCCAGCATGGCTGATTACGACGGCGAGGACCCGATGCTCCAGCTGAGCACCCTGCTGGTCCTGCGTCGGTGTTATGTGCAATCGCCTCAGCAGTACATCGACCCCGAAGTGTCGCCACTGTTCGCAGATTTTCACGGCTTTCCGCCGCTGTTCCTGCAAGCTGGCAGCAGCGAAATGCTGCGCGATGAAGCGATTCGCGCCGCCGAAAGGGCGCACGCAGCGGGTGTGGACGTCGAGCTCGAGATCTGGCCCGGCGTGCCGCACGCATTCCAGATGGCGGATTTTCTTCCCGAGGCAACCCTGGCGATCGATCACATCGCGCACTTCGTGCAGATGCACACTGGATGGAGCGAGGCGAATGCGCGGCCCGTTCCGGCTGACTGAACCCTGATCAGGCTGCCCATAGTCCCAAGCAGTTACTTCGCAAAGTGGTCGCTCCAGCGGTGAAAGCAGGGGCTTCCAGCAAACGGCTCCGATTCGACCGGGTCATGCGTCAGGGCTGCCCAAGGACACGCATCCTTCGCCGGCCAGGCAGATTCAGGCAGAATGGCGGGATGCGTATTTCTCCCGTTTTCCAGTCCCTCGGCAGATTGCCGAAGCAACTCCTCATGCTGCTCGCCTTCGCGAGTAATGGCGTGCTTGGCCAAGCCTCCTTGTCGACTGCCCTCGATGAGTTTCTGCGTATCCAGACGCAAGGATTGCCGGGCAAAGTCAGTTATAGCGTCGGGCAACTTGATCAACACGCCCAAAAAACGCCATGCATCGCCTTCGAGCCCTTCCTGCAACCGGGAAGTCGGTTGTGGGGCAATGCAATGGTTGGCATACGCTGCCTTGCCCCGAAAGCATGGACCGTGTATGTACCCGTACAGGTCAGGATCGCGGGTAACTATCTGGTCACGGCACGCCAGCTAACACCCGGCCAGGTCGTAAACAGCGCCGACCTGCGCGCGCAAAGTGGTGATCTCGGTGCGCTGCCGGCCAGCGTCGTGACCGACCCAGCGCAGGCCATCGGCAAAACCGTCAGGAACGGCATTGCGGCAGGTCAGCCGCTGCGCAGCGATCTGTTGAGCGCGCCATGGCTTGTTCAGCAAGGGCAAAGCGTCAAGCTGCTGTCGAGAGGGGCAGGGTTCACGGTCAGCAACGAGGGGAAGGCGCTGAACAACGCCACGGAAGGCCAGATTGCGCAGGTTCGAACAGCTTCCGGACAGGTCGTCAGTGGCGTCGCCCGTAGCCCTGGCGTCGTCGAGGTGTCGTATTGAGGTGTCGTATTGATATGCAGACTTCTTCCCGCCGGATAGTACGCGGGGACGCGGAGTGTATTTTTCTGTATTTTGAAAAAGAATGTTAAAGTTCAGCCGCTATCCGCCGATACCTGGGTTGAGTACAACCGTCTAAAAGGCACGACCGTGAAGATCGACCGCACAAGCAGCACCGCCATCACTGCCACCGAGATGCGTCCTCGCACCAGCGGCAGCCAGCCCGCAACACGCTCTGCCACGGAAGTTCACCTCAGTGAACTCGCCGGACAGCTGCAGTCCCCCGGTGAGGCATCGACCTTCGATGCTGCTCGGGTTTCTGAAATCAAGCAGGCAATCGCCGAAGGCCGCTTCACGA
>DPSD01000639.1 GCA_003538495.1 Accumulibacter sp. | reverse complement strand
CACCAGGCGCTGAAACTTGCTGAAACTCGCGGCATCGATCTCGCGCAGGGCAGCAGCAAACTCCTCGAGAGCGGCGACCTCGGCCTGTTCATCGCCGCTGATGGCTGGCTTGTCCTGCAGCAGAGCGATTCGCCGCGCGGTGGAATCGAGCGCGGCGAACGGGCTGGAGAATAGGGCTTTCTGCATGCCGACCCGCTGCAACTCCTGCTGCTTCCCGGCGCGGTGCTCGCCCTTCTGGGTAAACGGGATCGCCAGCAGAGCCCGGTAGGCCGCTTCTTCCTGCAGGCTGGCAGGCTGTTTCAACTGCTCGGTGATACGTTCCTGGAAATCGGCACTGACCTGATCGCGAATATCCTTCTTGAAGCGGCGGACGACCAGCCCTTTGCCGTGAAAATCCTCCGGCGTGTAGTCGTCCGGGTCGCTGATGGCGGTGGGGTCGAGCAGGCTCATCAGCGAAGCGAAGCTGCGCGCTGAACCATCGTGCGGGGTGGCCGACAGGAGCATCATGGTGTCCGAACGACCGGAGAGCAGGCGGGCCAGTCGGGCACGCCGTGACAGGCCATCCTCGTTGCCGCGCGCCGCGACGTTGTGACACTCATCGATGATGATGATGTCCCACCAGGCGTTTTCCAGATAATTCCGGTACTCAAGATTGTTCTTGAGCGTATCGATCGAGATGATCGTGCGGTCGTAGTAGTTGAACGGGTTGTGATTGCTGGGGATGCTGTTGCGCACTCGCTGCAGCCCGACCGAATCCAGGCGCACCAGAGGTATCGAAAAACGGCTCCAGAATTCTTTCTGGAACTGGGTCAGCATGCTCTTCAGCGTAATCACCAGGATACGCTGCCCGCGCCCGCGCTGAATCAGCTCGGAGGTAAGAATGCCGGCTTCGAGCGTCTTTCCCAGACCGACGGCATCGGCAATCAGGATCCGCTGGCGCGGTTGCTTGAGGGCCTGCAGCGCCGGATCGAGCTGATAGGGCACGAGATTCATGACCGCGCGATGGCCTAGATGGATCTGGTCGTCATTGGGTGTGCTGCGGCGAAGCTGCGCTTCGAGATACAGGAAAGTGCTGTTGAAATGCGAACTGGTGTCCGCCACAAGCTCGGTTCGGGCCGGGTCGAGGACGAGGATTTCCTCCTCCAGCTGCGTCAGGAACTGGGCAGACCGCCCTCGCACCAGTTCGGAAACGCCACCGCAGCCGAGCAGGTAGCCGCCATCGCTGGATGGATCGACGCGGCGGATCAGCCACTCTTCATCGCGAACGACGACACGCGCGCCAGGAGCGTAAGGAAGCATTGATGTCTTTCACTTGTTGTTCTTGCACTCCCGGATAAAGCAGGCAGCTCCCGCTGGCCTGAATCCCCCCAGCCTTTGCAAATTGGGTTCTACACGGGATGTGAGCACTTCCTGCACGATGGCGACTGCGGCGAAGATGCTACAGGAATGCCGTCGCATAGTACCGCAAACGACCGCGTGATTGGCAAGGAATCCCAGCCGCGCGAATCGTATGCTGCCTTATGAGGGCGCAGCCGGCTGCAACCACGGCACGATGCACGGCGAAGCCGTTCTTCGCATTCGATTCCCCGCTGGCTGGCCGATCTCGGGTCGCGTGCCGGGCGATCGATGCTCTCTGCAGTCGACACGGAGGGTTTTTTTCTGGCGGACCCTGACGTCCTCACTGATCCTCCAGCCCTGATCGGCAAGCTCGGCGTCGATGAGTGTGCGAGCAAAGGCTTCGGTTCAAGGGCGGCTGGCGTGACCAACTGCGCGAGCTTGGCCGTCTGCTACGCGAGCATGATGCGGCATTGAAGCGTATCGAGTAGGTTCGACGGGCTGCCGATCGAGCGGGAAAAGCGCACTGCACAATGCTGGTGGCAACCATCACCGGCGACGCTCAGGCGCGTTTCGGTGGCGAAGTGGGATGGTATGGGCTCAGGGCTGATATCTCTGGCGTCTATCGGCTGGAAACCTTTTGGTCATTGCCATGCGCGCTTCCGCGAAATGGCGACAGTGGGCAAAAAACCTACCAAAAGATGGCCCGATGCTAGCCCAGTGCGAGCCCAGAAAAACCGCCGGCTTGCGTTTGGTGGCTAACGTCTTGAATTATTTGGAGGCGCGAGCGGGAGTCGAACCTGCCTACACGGATTTGCAATCCGTAAGTTACGGCATTTTTTTGGCGTTGATCGGGATGCAAGGCAGGCTGTAAATAGCAGCAAAAACAAAGCACTTACGTATATAGGCGTTGCTTGACATAGAAGCGGATTGCGGTGAAATGGCTACATGGCGGCTACACGGAATCGCCCATGTAGCCAAATCCGGAGCCGACGAAATGAACCGCGAACGCCTGACACCTGACCGAATCCGACGGCTGACCCTGCCCGCTGGAACCGGGCAATCCTTCATGTGGGACACTGACGCTCCGCGTCTGGCCGTTCGCGTGACCGCTGGCGCGAAGTCGTTCGTCTTCGAGGCCAAGCTGAACCGGCAAACCGTTCGCGTGACCATCGGCGACACCCGAGCGTGGACGCTCTCCTCCGCCCGCGACGAGGCGCGCCGGCTGCAAACGATGGGCGACCAGGGGATAGACCCGCGCCAAGAGAAGCGCGACCGGATCGCCGAAGCCGAAGCCAAACGTGCCGAAGATGAAGCGAAGCGCGAAGAGGCGAAGCGCGTCGCAGCGCCGGCACTCGACGCATGGCAAGCCTACCTCATAGCACGCACGCCGAAATGGGGCGCACGCTCGCTGCTTGACCATCAGAGCGTATCTGACGCTGGCGGCAAACCAAAAGCGCGAGCCCGGCACACGGGAGAAGGTGAGACAACATTGCCCGGCATCCTGCGCCCTTTGCTGGAGCTTCCTCTGGAAAAGATAACTGCCGACCGTGTGTGTGTATGGCTTAAGGACGAAGCCGACCGCCGCCCGACTCAAGCAAGTCTTGCTTTCCGCCTGCTGCGTGGCTTCCTGAACTGGTGCTCGGTTCGGGACGAGTACAAGGCGCAGGTACACACCGACGCGTGCGCCAGCCGGGCAAAAGATGAACTACCGAAGCAAGGCGTCAAGGACGACTGCTTACAGCGGGAGCAACTGCCGCTATGGTTCGCGCACGTTCGCCAGATCGGCAACCCCGTAGTTGCCGCGTATCTGCAAGCCTTGCTGCTGACCGGAGCGCGCCGGGAAGAACTGGCCGGGCTGACGTGGGAAGATTTGGGCTTTCAATGGAAGTCGATGACCATCAGGGGCAAGGTGGAAGGCGAGCGCGTCATTCCGCTCACACCCTACGTCGCGTCGTTGCTGGCCGCGCTGCCCCGCCGCAATCAATGGGTGTTCGCAAGTCCTCGACTGGATTGCTGTGATCAAGACCTTTCGCCACAAGGGACTGGAAGCCTTCTTCCGCACGGGCAGCAAGGCGGGCATTCAACCTCACCATGCTGGAAGGCTTCGTGTGCAGCTTACTACGCTGGACTGGGCGCGAAGTCCTGACGACATGAACGCATCAGGGTGGCGACTGCATCCGCTCAGTCATGATCTGAGCGGGGCATTGGTCTGTGGGGGTCAGCGGCAATTGGCGTTTGACCTTCACCTTCGATGATGGCGACGTGGTTCTGGTCGATTATCAGGACTACTACTAGGAGAAGCGCATGAGCAGGATGCATAACC
>DPSD01000179.1 GCA_003538495.1 Accumulibacter sp. | reverse complement strand
CCCGCGGCGACGATTGCCAGAGCCTGAACGTCAAGGGTCTCTATCCAGCGGGCGAAGGTGCCGGTTACGCCGGCGGCATCCTCTCGGCCGGCGTCGACGGGATCCGGGTGGCTGAAGCGGTGACGCGGGAAATGCTCGGACAGGTGGCCCGGCACAAGGAGTGAACCCGTTCGTGGTGACTGTCGGCGCCTCAGCGCGCCGCTTCGACACGAATGGCTGCGGCAAGCGTCATCGTTCCGGCATCAATCACCTGCATTGCGTAGCCAGGCGAGGACCTCGACGACGTTGCTGTCCGGCGGAAAGACGGGGTAGAAGACCTTTGCAATTCGTCCATCCTGCACGATCAGCGTCAGCCGCTTGAACCATTCCATGCCGGTTACGCTGAAGGTGGGCAGTCGCAGCGAACTCTTGAGCTGCAGGCCAGTGTCACTCAGCAATTGAAACGGTAGATGCAGCCTTTCCCTGGCTTCACGCTGCACCTCGGTGCTCTGCACACTCAGGCCGAAAACGCCGGTATGCAAGGCTGCCAACTCGGCGTGGTGGTCGCGGAAACTGCAGGACTGCGGCGTGCAGCCGCGCGCACCGGGAATTCCGTCCCATCCCTCCGGCAACGGAAGTCCGGGCCGGCCGGTCATCGGATAGATGTAGATCACCCAACGCCCATCCAGCTCGTTCAAAGAAACGTTCGAACCGTCCGTGGCCGGGAGGGTCAGAGCGGGCAGAAACAGGCCTTGCAGATGCGCTGCAGCACCGTCGTCCGTAGGAACCGGAAGGTTTTCCGGCAATTCCGAGAAGTTCATGTGGTCACGGTGTCGGGACGACGCGGTAATAGACGCCGTTGGCACCGAAGGCCGGCTGGAACCAGGTGTTCCCAAGCAGATAGTAGGTAGTGCCGTACTTCTGGACCGGCACCGAGCCGGCGGGCAGTGCCGCGTAGTTCACCCCCATCGCGTAGGCCGCGGCAGTGTTGGCACTGCCGGCGGCGTAGCCCGAAGAATAGGCGTTGCTGGTGGCAGCGGCGGTATTCGCCGAGGCGACCGCCGCACCGGCAGCGACACCGACGACGGCGCCGGCCGCTGCCGCACAGCCGTAGCAACCCGCTGCGGTGTAGGCGGGAACAACGACGGGCGGGTGGTACGGATAATACGGAGCGGCTGGGCGGTACGCCGGGTACGCCGGATACCCTGGCGGGTGATAGGCGGTCGCACCGTAGGGCGTGCTGTGGTAAGCCCCTTCGCCATACCTGCCGGCAGTGGTACCGCCATATCTATTGGTGTGCTCACTGCCACCGTCAAAGGCGTGCGCTGAACTGCCGCCCCAGGCATTGGTATGCTCGGTGCCTACCCCCGCGACGTGCTCGGTGCTGCCGCCAAAGCGGTTGGCACTGCCCCAGGCGGCGGCCTCTCCGGGCAATAGCATGCTGCTGATCACCCCCGCAAGGGCAATAACGATCCTGTTCATGAGAGTGCTCCTCACTGCGACTGAGTGGACTTGGCTGGCTTCGGTTTCGCCGGCGCTTGCAGAGCCGCCGCCGCTTTGGCATCCGGGTGGGCGAAGGCTACCGACACCGCCGTGGTGGTCTTCGACGTGGCGAACGCATCCGCTGCCACGGCCGGATCGAGCTTCCAGTTGGCAAGCTCCATCTGATGACGCAGGCGCAACGGATCGTTACGATAGACGGCACGCAGCATGCGCGGCAGCTTGTCATCGGCGCCGATCCAGATCTGCACAAAGACTGCGTCGTTGACGTAGGCCAGCATGTCGGTGACCGTGCCGCCGACGACCTTCGACTGACCGATGTAGAAAGCGTTGGTCAGTCCCTCGGCGATGTTCCTGTAGGGGTCGGCAAGAACCACGTCGGCGAACGGAAAATAGATCGCGGCACTCTCGAATGCAGCCTTGAGTGTCGCGTCAATGGTCGGCGGCGCCGCGGCGACGGCGACGAAATTCTCCGCCGGCGAATAGGCGGTCATCGCCTTGCCATCGTAGTAGAACTCCGAAGCCGGGCCGTCGCCGATGGTGATCACCCGCAGCTTGTCCGGCCGTTGCATGAGCACTTCGGAGGTGGTCGTGTAAGCCAGCGCAGGGCCGAGGCGACTCGGTGCTTCGTAGGTGACCACGGCGGTGAACGCCATCGAACGCGCTGCCGCCAAGCGCTCGCTCATCGCCTTCAGAAGGTCGACGGCCTTGATCTCGATTACCGGCTTGGGCGCCACGGCTTTGCTTGCGGTCCTGGCCGGCTTGGCGGCTTTAGGCTTGCCCGGTGGCTGCTGTGCCTGCACGCTGCCGGCCACGAGCAGACCGGCAGCGAGCAGCGCCACACGCCGGGCGAACGGGTGATGAATCATTGTCTCCTCCTTGAAAAGGCAGCAGAATGCCTGCGAAACGCTGCTTACGGGATCATTCCACATTCGAACATCTTGTTGGCGATCGGCGCCGCCACCCGATTCAGAAACTCGGTGCGCATCGCCGGATCGCTGCGCAGCAGGCCGATGACTCGCTGCTCCTCTGCCGACTTCGGCTGGCCTTTATTCATCCACAACTGCTCACAGGTCGCCGTCTGGTATTTCTGGACCACCTTGTCGGCGACCATGTCGAGAACCGGGAATTGCGCAAAGCTGAGGCCGGCGACGAAAACCGCCGGCAGGATGGCAAACCGCCAGAAACGCTTGTTCATGATTGACTCCTCATTGGTTGGTGTAAGCAGTATGACATTACTGCTTGCCTATTGCCTGACGCGCGTGAAATGGACATCGAACTTCTGCTGCATCACCGCCTGATAGTAGACCCCTTTGAGGAGGTCGTTCGCCGGGTCATAACTGAGCGTGTAGGTGGATCCGTTGTAGCCACCGGCGCGCAATTCAAAAAAGAGCCTGATGGTCTTGCCATCGCGTACGGCCTCGGCCCTCGAGAACGGCAGCGGGTTCGGGTTGGCGTAGGCGGCGTCGAGTTTACCGCCGGCATCGACACTCTTGATGGTAATCACATAGCCGCCGTCGGGCCGTACCCAGCGCCCCGGCAGGGCACCGAAAGTGGGCTCGGATGGTGGGTGCGGCGCCGTACCCTGTGCAGCAACCGGTTCAGCCAATATATTCAGGGCAAGCGCGAGGCTGGCCAGGGTGCGTACGATCGAGATCTGCATGCCTTGCCGACCCTTGAGAAAATGATTGTCCAATGATTTGCTGCGGCCGGCACTTCGGACGCCGGCCGCTTCGTTCCGGCTACTCGCTCACCTTGTTGTTGCGCATGGCCGCATCGAGTTTCTTCATGTCCTCGGGTGACAACTGCGGCCGGTCGACCTTGATCGTCAGCTTGTTGAGCTTCGCGGTCAGAGTGAACGGCGGCTTGTAGTCCGCGTCGTTCACGCCGGTCAGGGTATCGGAGCCGATGTCGAAGCTCT
>DPSD01000044.1 GCA_003538495.1 Accumulibacter sp. | reverse complement strand
CCTGCCGTCATCGGGCGCGCATGCCAACGGCTACTCGCTGCTGCGCAAGATCGTCGCGCGTTCGGGCGCCGATCTCGGCGCCGCTTTCGACGGCGAACAGACCCTGGCCGACGCGCTGATGGCGCCGACGCGGATTTACGTCAAGCCACTGCTGGCGCTGATGCGGGCTCTGCCGGTGAAGGGCATGGCGCACATCACCGGTGGCGGCCTGACCGGCAACGTCCCGCGCATCCTGCCGGCCGGGGTGAAGGCCGAGATCGCGCAGGCGGCCTGGCACCGCCCCAGGCTGTTCGACTGGCTGCAGCACGAAGGTGGCGTTGCCGACAGTGAAATGCACCGCGTCTTCAACTGCGGCATCGGGATGGTCGTCGTCGTCGCCCGCGAGAGCGTGCAGCAGGCGCTGCAGATCCTGCAGCAGGCCGCCGAGCCGGCGATGGTCATCGGCAGCATCGCGCTGCGCAACGAGGGCGAGGCGCCGACCATCGTCGTGTGAGTTCCAGCGTCCGCGGCCCATGGCTGGCGGGCACGACGGCGGTTTGCAGCGTGTCAGACCTTGATGCTGATCTTGACATCCCCGCTTGCTTTCCGCCTCCCTCTCTGCGAGCGCGTGTCGAGCAGGACCGGACGTTTTTCAGAGCGACGTTCGGCCTGTCTTCGCTCGACGGCGAGCGGCTGGTTTGCAGGCTGCGGAGCGGCCGGGGCGGTGGTCGGCGGTGGCTGGCGCGGCTGGTGATCGCTGAACGGTGGCGACGGCTCGCGCCGGGCGGCAGACAGCTCGCTGCCGACCATGGCCGAGCTGCTGACCGGTTCGGTCTTTCTGACCTCGTCGGTTTCCGGTTTGCCGACGTTGCTGACGAGTGGTACCACTTCAGCTGGAATCCTCATTGTCCTACTCCCGGTCAAGGAATCGCTGCCCGGAGAATTGGGCAGCCGTCAGGCAATCGGCAGGCAAGCGGGTCTACGGCAAACCACCGGCAGAACTTTAGCATCGTTCCTTGGAAGTCCGGAAGCGGCGCTGGAACGTCTGGTACGCGAACTTGTCTGCTGTCCTTTGCCTCGCTTCAGTCATGGCACTGTCTGTCCGGCGCGGTGGGTCGGTATACCCTGGCGATCGAGAGCGATCTGCGGGGTTTTGCGATTGGCGCCGGCTTCGCTACACTTCGCCCGCCCGCTGGCCGCTTTCGGTGGGTGCTGGTGCTGTTCCAGGCCCTTTACTTGCTCGCTGCGGCGGGGGATGTGGATCGTGATGTCGAGTCGCAATAGTCGTTTTCTAGTACTGGCCGTGGCCATCGTCGGCCTGGCCGTTCTCGGCTACCTTGCCTTCCGGGGGTTTCGCGAGCCCGGCAGCCCGACCATGCTGGCGGCGCCAGCCGGCGGCGCCAACAAGCCTGGCGTGGCGGCGACCGCTGGGCCTCCAGGTGGTATGGCGGTGCCGGTCGAGACCACCCGGGTGAGCGCTTCCGAACTCGCTGTCGACGCGACTGCCGTCGGTTCGCTGCGCTCGAACGAGTCGGTCGTCCTGCGCCCGGAGATTGCCGGCCGGATTGCATCGATCAACTTCAAGGATGGCGCGTCCGTCGGCAAGGGCTCGTTGCTGGTGGCGCTTGACGCGGCGACACAGGCGGCCGAGCTTGACCAGGCCAGAGCCAGCCTGGCCCTGGCAGAGGCCAATTACCAGCGCACCAGGGATCTTTTTGCGAAGAAGTTCATCAGCGGACAGGCGCTCGACAACGCCCAGGCGGCGCTCAAGGTGCAGGATGCCTCTCTCGCGCTGGCGCAGGCCCGGTTGGACAAAACGCGTCTGCGGGCGCCGTTTGCCGGTGTCCTCGGGATTCGCAACGTCAGCGTTGGCGACTACGTCAAGGAGGGGCAGGAACTGGTCAACCTCGAGGACATCGCCACCCTGAAGGTCGATTTTCGCTTGCCGGAGTCCTACCTCGGGCAGCTTGAACCGGGGCAACGCCTGGAAGTATCCAGCGACGCGCTGCCCGGCCAGGTGTTCACGGCCGTTCTGGAGGCAATCAATCCGCTGGTCGAGGCCAGCGGTCGCGCCATCGCGTTGCGCGCCACCCTGCCGAACAGCGAGCGGCGCTTGCGCCCCGGGATGTTCGTCCGTGTTCGCCTGATCTTCGAGCGCCGCAGCGGTGTGCTGCTGATTCCCGAGCAGGCCGTCGTCCCGGACAGCCAGACCCCGTATGTCTATCGGGTGGTCGACGGGCAGGCGAAGCGCTCGCCAATCAAGACCGGGCTGCGTCGTGACGGGCAGGTCGAGGTCACCGAGGGTCTGCATGCCGGCGACGAGATCGTCACCGCCGGCCAACTGAAGCTGCGCGACGGGGCGCCAGTGCAGGCCGTGGGCGGGGTCGCTCCCGGGGGTGCGTCGGTAGCCGGAGCTGGCGGGCCGGCCAAATGAGAATTTCCGATCTGTGCATCCGCCGGCCGGTCTTCGCGACGGTGCTGTCGCTGGCGATCATGCTTGTCGGGCTGGTCTCCTACACCCGCTTGCCGGTCCGCGAATACCCGAAGATCGACGAGCCGGTGGTGACCGTCGATACCACCTATCGCGGTGCGTCGGCCGAGATCGTCGAGTCGCAGATCAGCAAGCCGCTCGAGGATTCCCTGGCCGGCATCGAGGGGGTAGACGTGATCACCTCGATCTCGCGCCAGGAGAACAGCCAGATCTCGGTGCGCTTCAAGCTCGAGCGCAATCCGGATTCGGCGGCGGCGGACGTTCGTGACCGCGTCTCGCGGGTCCGCGCCAAGCTGCCGACCGACATCGACGAACCGGTGATTGCCAAGGTCGAGGCCGATGCCAACCCGGTCATCTGGCTGGCCTTCTCGTCCGATCAACACTCGGCGCTGGAAGTCACCGACGTCGCCAACCGCATCGTCAAGCCACGTCTGCAGACGCTGCCCGGCGCGGCCGACGTGCGCGTTTTCGGCGAGCGCCGCTTCGCCATGCGGATCTGGCTCGATCGCGATCGTCTGGCGGCTTTCAATCTGGCGCCGCAGGACGTCGAGGATGCCTTGCGTCGGCAGAACGTCGAAGTGCCGGCGGGCCGGATCGAAAGCGAGAGCCGCGAGTTCTCGGTCGTCGCCCGGACCGACCTGTCCGAGCCGGCGCAGTTTGCCGAGATCATCGTCAAGCAGGCCAGCGATGGCAAGGGCAGCTACCCGGTACGGATCGCCGACCTGGGCCGGGTCGAACTCGGCGCGGCGTCCGAGCGCAGCAGCGTCCGTTTCAATGGCCGGCCGGCGGTTGCGCTGGGGGTGATCAAGCAGGCGACGGCCAATCCGCTCGAACTGTCGAAGGCGCTGCGCGCCGAAATGCCGAAGGTGATCGGCGAATTGCCCGAAGGAATGACGGTCAATATCGCCTACGACTCGTCGGTGTTCATCGCCCGCTCGATCGACGCGGTATTCGAGACCATCGGCGAGGCGATGTTGCTGGTCCTGCTGATCATCTTCCTGTTTCTGCGCAACTTCCGGGCGACGCTGATTCCGCTGGTGACGATTCCGGTGTCGCTGGTCGGCGCATTCGCGCTGATGCTGATGCTCGGGTTCACGATCAACACGCTGACCTTGCTGGCGCTGGTGCTGGCCATCGGGCTGGTGGTCGACGACGCGATCGTCGTTCTCGAGAACATCTACCGGCATATCGAACAAGGCATGCCAAGACGGCAGGCGGCGCTGCAGGGCGCGCAGGAGATCGGCTTCGCGGTGGTCGCCATGACCATCACCCTGGCGGCAGTGTATGCGCCGGTGGCGTTCATGACCGGCCGTACCGGCAAGCTGTTCGTCGAGTTCGCGCTGACCCTGGCCGGGGCGGTGCTGGTTTCGGGTTTCGTCGCGCTGACGCTGTCGCCGATGATGTGCTCGCTGCTGCTCAAACACGAGACACGGCACGGCAAGGCCTACGTCTGGGTCGAGAATGCCCTGAACGGCCTGACCCGTGGTTACCGCCGCGCGCTGACCGCCGCGCTGGCGCGACGCTGGCTGGTGATGCTGGTTTTCGTCGTCGTCGCCGGGTCGAACGTCTTCCTGCTCAAGGCCCTCAAGTCGGAACTGGCGCCGATCGAGGATCGGGGCATCATTCTCGGCGTCTTTCTCGCGCCGGAAGGGGCGACGCTGGACTATACGGACAAGTACGCGCGGCAACTCGAGACGATTTACGCCAATACCAGGGACGTCGAGCGCTACTTCGTCGTCGCCGGCAATCCGACCGTCAGCCAGGGGATCTCCTTCGTCGGCCTGACCGACTGGAACGAGCGGCCGCGCAATTCCGGGGCGGTGGTCAAGGAACTGTTCCCGAAGTTCATGGGCATTCCGGGCGTTCTGGCATTCCCGGTGCAGCCGCCGTCTCTGGGCCAGAGCCCTCGCGAGCGGCCGATAAATTTCGTCATCCTGACCTCGGCGTCGTACGCCGAACTCGATCAAATGACCGGCAAGATCCTCGATCAGGTGGCGAAAAATCCGGGGTTCAGCAACGTCGATACCGACCTCAAACTGAACAAACCCGAACTGTCGGTTCTGGTCAATCGCGACAAGGCGTCCGATACCGGCGTCCAGATCGAGACCGTTGGCCGGACCCTGGAGACGATGCTCGGCGGTCGCCAGGTGACGCGCTTCAAGCGCGAGGGCGAGCAGTACGACGTGATCGTCCAGGTGGCCGATGCCGACCGCGCGACGCCTTCCGACATTCGCGACATTTTCGTCCGCGCCAGGGACGGCAGCATGATCCCGCTGGCCAACCTGCTGAGCGTCAGCGAAACAGTCAGCCCGCGCGAACTGAACCACTTCGGACAGCGCCGCGCGGTCACCATCACCGCCAACCTGACGCCGGGCTACACCATGGGTGAAGCGCTGAGCTTCCTCGAGCGAACCGCCGGCAGCGTTCTGCCGGCCGGCTATGCGATCGACTACGCCGGCCAGTCGCGCGAGTTCAAGCTCTCGTCGTCGTCGCTGGCGCTGACCTTCGTGCTCGCGCTGGCTTTCATCTATCTGGTCCTGGCCGC
>DPSD01000152.1 GCA_003538495.1 Accumulibacter sp. | reverse complement strand
CCATTGCTCTGCACCAGGATGATCTCGTTCTCGAGCGGCGCCAGCGGATAGCGTTTCATCCATTCGACGACCAGCTCGCGCAGCATCTCCGGTTGATTGCCATGCACGAGCATCAGGCCAGGCGTCAGGGGTGGGAGGGTCAAGTCGGGCTCCGGGGATCAGTGGGCTAGCGAGGCTTGAACGATACCTCAGAACTCGGGCGGAAAGATATTCCGCTGGCCCGAGCATACAGGCCGCCACCACCCTATTCTGGGCTGACGCATATATACTCCGAATGTCGACGGAACCCGAATCCTTGCCCGTGATCCGGATGAACTGCCGTGGCTGCGGCAAATGCCTTGTTTCGAACTTGTGGGGGTTTGACCAGAGATCGAGAAATGATCGCCAGCCTGTCGCCGATCAGCGTATTCAGCACCGTACGCCAGGCCCGTCCTGAGGCGTCCCCATCGAGCCGCGACGCGGAAGCCGACGGGGCTACGTCGCGAGCCGAACAAGACGGCAAAAGCGAACGCAGCGAGCCAGCCGCTCAAGTCAGGGGCCAAGGGCCCGGCCAACTCTCCGAGGCCGATCAGCAACGGCTGCGAGCCTTGCAGCAGCGCGACCGCGAAGTGCGCGCCCACGAAATGGCACATGTCGCCGCCGGCGGCAGCCTGATCCGGAGCGGCGCCAGTTTCACCTATGAATCGGGTCCGGACGGGCAACGTTATGCGATCGGCGGAGAAGTCGGGATCGACACCTCACCCGGACGCACCCCCGCGGAAACCCTGGCCAAGGCCGATCAGATCAGGGCCGCCGCGCTTGCCCCCGCCGATCCCTCGGGGCAAGAACGGCAGGTTGCCGCCATGGCCACGCGCATGGCGATGCAGGCCAGCATGGATCTGGCAACCGAGGGCGGCGCCACGCAGGAGGGCAAATTTGCCGGCGTACCGGGCCGCCAGCCGATGTTTGCCTATACCGGCGCCGCTACCGGAGAGCAATCGTCGGGGTCGGCCATCGACCTCTTCGCCTGATCCCTGCGGGCCTACGGGGCAGCTGCTGCATCGCCGGACCGCCTGCTCAGTGGTCGATCTGGCGCCCTTCCAGATCTCCGATCAGGCGGTTCAGGCCGGCATTGTCCGGCAACATCTCGGCGAGCAGCCTGGCGTAGCGCAGGGCGGCTGGATGGTCGCCCGACTCGCGACTGATCGAAAGCAATGCGCCGAGAATGTCGACATCGTTCGGATGCCGCTGCTTGGCGCTGCGCAGCAACGCCAGCGCCTGCTCGCGCTTGCCGGAAGAATCGACTGCGATGGCTTGCACATAGGCATAGCGTGCGTTGTCCGGGGCGAACCTGGCGGCCTTGGCGAATTCCCTGAGCGCATCGGCCTGCTCGCCCTTGCGCGTCAGCAACAGGCCAAGCGCGTGATGCAGGTCGGCATCGCGAGGCAGCACCGCCAGACCCCGGCGCAGGGTCTCTTCCGCTGCCGGCTCGCGCCCGAGTTGGCGAAATGCATCGGCGAGATTGACGTAGGCACCGCTGAAGCCCTTGTCAAGCGCGATGGCGCGTTCGAAAGCGGCAATCGCTGCGTCGGCGCGTCCTTGCCGCAAACGCAGGTTGCCAAGGTTGACCTGCCCGGAAGGCCAGTCGGCCTCCAGCGCCAGCGCCGTCTCGTACTCCTGCAGCGCAGCCGCACGAGCGGCACGCTTCCCCTCTGGAAGTTGCGTATCCGGCACATCGGCGAGGATGCGTGCAGCTTCGATGCGCACGCCACGCACCGGGTCCGAGAGTAGCGGTGCGCCACTGCGCACGCGGTTGACCGGATCGGCCGGCGCGATCATGCCAAGTGCGGCGACACGCAGCGACGGGTCGGCGTCGTGCAGCAGCGCGCGCGCGGCCGGCAGGGTGGCGGGACTGGCATAGGGCTGTGCCAGCGTCGCGGCAGTCGCCCGGACGATTGCCGGTGCCGTCGGGTTGGCGGCGAGTTCGAGCAGACTCGGCAAGGCACGCAGGCCCTGCGTCTCGCCGGCGTGCAGGGTACTTCCGTAGTGCGGTCGCTCGCGCCAGCGCTTGCCGTACCAGCGGTCCATGGCACTGGCCGCCCACTGCGCGGTCTTGTTGGTGTGACACTGTGTGCAGGCATTCGGGCTGCCGAAAGCGATCGAGAGGTCGGGACGCGGGATACGCAGGCTGTGATCCTGGCGAGCGTGGATCACCATGTAGTTCTGCGTCGGCATGTGGCAGGTCACGCACTGCGTACCCTTGCCACCAGCGAGGTGCTGGTGATGCTTGAACGCATCGAACTCGGCGGCAGCGTGACAACGGGTGCACAGCGCGTTGCCTGCGGCGCGCAGCTTCTGCGCGTGCGGCTCATGGCAATCCATGCAGGTGACACCGTTCTGATGCATCCTGCTCTGCAGGAACGAACCCCAGACATAGACCTCTTCACGTTGCTGGCCATCGGCATGGTAGTTGGGCGCGGTAAGCATCGCCAGGCGATGGCTGTCTTCGAGCGTTGCGCCGGGCTTGCGGTCTTCGCTGAGCGTCGAGCGGCGGGCGTGACAGGCAGCGCAACTGTTCATTCCGGCAGGGTCGGCCGGGCGGTCGCGCACCGCGAACCTGGCGTCTTCGGTCGGGAATTTCCACGCTTCGTTCCAACGGCTTTGCAATGTCGGCAGGCCCTTGCTGCCCTGGGGAGGATAGGGCGCCCGGGCCTGCCGGGCCCAGTCGAGGTGCGCGGATGCGGGGCCGTGGCAGGATTCGCAGGCAACATTGATTTCGCTGAAAGTGGTCTGGTAGGTCTTGCTGGCCGCGTCGTAGCCCTTGTGCAGATCGGTCGAATGGCACTCGGCGCACTGCAGCGCCCAGTTATGGTAAACACCGGTCCAGTGCAGGGGATCCCGGTAATCCATTTTCTGCCTTGGATAGAGGTGGAACCAGCGCTGGCCTCCCTCACCTTGCGGCCGCGCATCCCAGGCAATCGGCAGCACCTGATAACGCCCGCCGGGAAACGGGATCAGGTACTGCTGCAAGGGATAGACGCCGAAGGTGTAGCGGATTTCGTAGTCGGTCAGCTTGCCGTCCGGGCCATCGCTGTGCACCATGAACTTGTCGCCGCGCTTGAAGAAGGTGGACTCGACGCCGTCCTTCCTGAATTTGGCGTTGGCAAAATCACCGCGCACGCTGGCGGCCGTCGCCTCCTGCATCGCGAGCTGATGATGCGAACCCGACCACGCCTGGAATTCGCTTTCATGGCAGGTCTTGCAGGTCTCGGCGCCGACGTAGCTGGCGGCCGCGGCTGCCGCCACCGCCTCGGTGACGGCTGCAGGCAAGGCCGACGAGGCGACTGCCGGGGCTGGCACCTTTGCCGAGCTGACCCAGAACACCGTCCCGGCGGCGACCAGCAGGGTCAGTACCAGGGCGACGGCAATCCAGAGCCGGCGCTGCGGCCTCTGTCCTGCGGGGGGTGTCGGCGCCGCTGCGGCGGGGGTGCGCCTGGTTCGTCTGCTCATCTGAGATATGCTTGCTGCAAAAGTGAAGCGAGCGGCAAACAGGCGAAACCACTGCCTGTCTTCTCGGGAGAATGCAATGTATCGCCCACCATCCTTGCGGTCAATCATCGCAAAGCCATCAGGAGTTCACCGCGCGAGATGAGTCGATTGCTTCCCTGGCATGGCGGGACTACCGTCTCGAACGGTTACCCTGGTACGATGTTGCCGGGGCATGTTTGCTGGTCGAGAGGCCCCTCCGCGAAGAATCGCCATAGAATCCCGCCTGCGTGGATGTAACCGCTCTGCCGAGGCCGGCGGGAGTCAGGAGGAATGGTGAAGAACAGCAGTGCCCTGGGTGATTTCGTCTACACCGATGTCGAATTTCGCCAGTATCGTCGCCTCCGGGCGGTGCGCTTGCTGCATGCCGGAGTCGGATTTCTGCTCGCCTATGCGATCGCATGGAGTGTCGTTGCGCTGATGCGAGGCGACTGGCCGACACTGATCCTGCAGGGAATTTCGGGCGGTGGGGCGGCCTGGGTGTGGTTCTGCCTCTCCCGCGGTCGGCTCGGACTTGCCGGTCACAGCTATTTCTGCATCGTCATTCCGGTCGTCGCAGGGATGATTGCGCTCGAAGGGGTGACCGGTCCATTTCTCAGCATGAGCCATTACCACCTGCTGCCGCTGATCGTCGGCGCATATCTCTTGTTCTTCGAGCACAGTCAGCGCGGGCGGCGGGTGTATGTAGGCGCCTGTGTGCTGATCTTCGTTTCCGTCGAACTGGCTCTCGTGAGCTTGCCGCCACTGGGTCTGGCCTACGACTCCGAGGCGCAACGAACAGGCCGCTGGATACTCTCGCTGGCGAATTTCGCTTCGCTGATCTGGGTGGCCCGGCTTTTCGTGGCCGATCTGGCGGAAGCCGAGAAACAACTCGCCAGTGCCAATGCGCGCATGGAAGCACTCCTTGAAAACATGTTGCCGGCGACGATCAGCCAGCGCTTGCGCCGCGAGGGACGCACCTTCGCCGATGCCTTCGGGGAATGCAGCGTGCTCTTTGCAGACATCGTCGGCTACACCGCGCTGTCCGAATCGCTGCCCAATGTGGTTGGTCTCCTGGATGCCATCTTTACACGTTTCGATGATCTCACCGAGCAAAGCGGGCTGGAAAAGATCAAGACGATTGGCGATGCGTACATGGTCGCAGCGGGCATTCCCGAAGCACGTCCCGATCACGCCGTCGCAGCCGCGGAACTGGCTTTGCAGATGCAGACGGCGATCAAGGATTTCCCTGGGCTGGAGATCCGTATCGGTATCAATTCGGGTGCAGTAGTGGCTGGCGTGATCGGGAAGAAGCGCTTCATCTACGACCTCTGGGGCGACACGGTCAATATCGCCGCGCGCATGGAATCGCAGGGAATATCCGGCGAGATTCAGATCAGCGACGCGACACGCGCCTTGCTGCCACCCGACTTCATCTGCAAGGATCGTGGCGAGATTGCAGTCAAGGGCAAAGGCCGGATGCGCGTTTTTCTTCTCAAAGGCCGCGCGACACGGACCAATTCAAGAGGTTCTGCGGATCCAGCAGTTCCAAATTTAAGCCCATAGTGACGAGTGGCCTGGGATTCATGGTGCATTCGGCCACACAGTTCCTGGTCAATGACTTGGTCATTCTGGGCATCGCCGTGATCGCCATCATCGCTTTTGCGCGAGTCACTCACTGCCGTTCTGTTTCTGAATCGCCGCTTTGAGGTTTTCTTCCCCGATCTCCGGGCAGACCTTTTCGATGAACGCCAGCGCATAGCTGCGCAGATAGGTGCCGCGGCGCACAGCCAGACGGGTGGTGCTTTCCG
>DPSD01000403.1 GCA_003538495.1 Accumulibacter sp. | reverse complement strand
AGACCGGCATTCTGATTTCCAAGGTGACGATGCAGAATGCGCAGCCACCGGAGCAGGTCCAGGCAGCCTTCGATGATGCGGTCAAGGCCTCCCAGGACAGGGCGCGGCTGAAGAATGAGGGGCAGGCCTACGCCAACGACGTGATCCCGAGAGCGCAGGGCACAGCGGCGCGCCTGTACGAGGAGGCCGAGGGTTACAAGCAGCGCGTGATCGCCAACGCCGAGGGTGATGCCAGCCGTTTCAGTCAGATCAACACCGAGTACGCCAAGGCGCCCGAAGTGACCCGCAGCCGGATGTATCTGGACACCATGCAACAGGTCTATTCGAATACCAGCAAGGTGCTGGTTGACACCAAGGGGCAGGGCAATCTGCTGTACCTGCCGCTCGACAAGCTGATCCAGGGGGCCGGAGCACTTGCGGCATCGCCGGTGGGCGGCGCTGGCAGTCCCGAGATCGCGGCCGCTGTTCGTTCATCGCCGGCGATCGCCAACGAGGTGCCACCGCAGATCGCCGATCGAAATGAACCGCGCTCGCGTGACACGCTGCGGCAGCGCGATCGGGAGTCGCGCTGATGAGAACTGGCATGAATATCATAGCGGCGGTGTTCGTCACCGCCCTGGTGGTGCTCGGTGCGACCATCTTTACGGTCGACCAGCGTCAGCACGCGATCGTCTTCCAGCTCGGCGAGGTTCGCAGCGTGATCGAGGAGCCGGGGCTGTATTTCAAGTGGCCGATGATCCAGAACGTGCGCTACTTCGACAAGCGGATCCTCACCCTGGACAGCACCGAGCCGGAGCGCTTCATCACCTCTGAAAAGAAAAACGTTCTGGTGGACTCGTTCACCAAGTGGAAGATCGTCGATCCCAGGCTCTACTACGTTTCGGTTGCCGGTGACGAATCGCGAGCCAGGACGCGCCTTTCGCAAACCGTCAATGCCGGTCTGCGTGAGGAATTCGGCAAGCGGACGGTTCATGATGTGGTGTCGGGAGAGCGCGATCAGCTGATGGAGATGATGCGCGAGAAGGCCGACCTTGATGCACGCAAGATCGGCGTGCAGATTGTTGACGTACGCGTCAAGCGCGTCGAGTTGCCGAATGACGTCAGCGAATCGGTGTACCGCCGGATGGACGCGGAGCGCAAGCGTGTGGCCAACGAGCTGCGGTCGCAGGGTGCAGCCGAAGCCGAGAAGATTCGCGCCGACGCGGACAAGCAACGCGAGGTGATCGTTGCCGAGGCCTATCGTGACGCGCAGAAGAGAAAGGGTGAAGGCGACGCCAAGGCGGCGGCTACCTACGCCCAAGCCTACGAGAAGAATCCCGAGTTCTACGCCTTCTATCGTAGCCTGGAAGCTTACCGCAACAGTTTCAACGGCAAGAACGACGTGCTCGTCGTCGAACCTAGTTCGGACTTCTTCAAGTACATGAAGAGCAGCGGCCGGGGCGGCGACAGCAAAGCCTCGAAGTGATCCCGCTGCTGTGACCGACAACCTGTTGCTGGCGTTGGCCCTGATGCTGGTGCTTGAAGGGCTGATGCCGTTTGTGGCGCCAAGCGCGTGGCGTGAGACTTTCCGCCGTCTTATCCTCTTGTCCGATGGGCAGATCCGTTTCGTTGGCCTGACTGCGATGCTGATTGGTCTGGTCCTGTTGATCGCGTTCAAATGAACTGGCTGCTGCCCGAACATGTCGCCGATGCCCTACCGGCTGAAGCGGCCCAGATCGAACGCCTGCGCCGCGGCTTGCTCGATCTGTTCCGCGTGCATGGTTACCAGTTGGTCATGCCGCCGCTGCTGGAACACCTCGACTCCTTGCTGACTGGCTCGGGGCAGGACCTCAAGCTGCGCACCTTCAAGCTCGTCGATCAGTTGTCTGGACGGACGCTCGGGGTACGCGCCGACATGACGCCGCAAGTCGCCCGCATCGATGCGCACCTGCTCAATCGCCAGGGCGTGACGCGCCTGTGCTATTGCGACAGCGTCCTGCATACCTTGCCGGCGTCGCTGGCCGCGAGTCGTGAACCGATCCAGCTCGGCGCCGAAGTGTATGGACACGGCGGGCTGGCGGCAGATCGCGAGGTGATCCGCTTGATGGCCGATGCGCTGGGCGCTGCCGGTGCCCCGGCGGCGCGCATCGACCTCGGTCATGTGGGCGTCTTTCGCGCGCTGGCGGATGCTGCCGGTCTCGATGGCGAATTCGAGGGGGTGTTGTTGCAGCTCTTGCAGGCCAAGGATGTGGCGAGTTTGCGCGACCGGTGCCGCGGTCTCGACGAGCCGTTTCGCTCGGCGCTGCTCGGCTTGCCGGCGCTCTACGGTGGCGTCGAGACGCTCGCTGCGGCGGCCAGGTCGCTGCCGGAACTGCCGGCCATCAGCGCAGCGCTGGACAGCCTGCGTTCCCTGCAGGGTACGTTGCCGGAGTTGCCACTGTCGTTCGACCTGGCCGATCTGCGTGGCTATCACTATCACAATGGCGTCGTTTTCGCTGCCTACCACGCTGCTTTCCCGAGCGCCGTGGCGCTCGGCGGTCGCTATGACGGCGTTGGCAAGGCCTTCGGCCGGGCACGACCGGCCACCGGTTTTTCGATGGATCTGCGGGAGTTGGCACGGCTGGCCGCGCCTGTTCTCCAGGCGGGAGCGATCCTGGCGCCGTACGCGGCCGACAGCGCTGATTTGGCCAAGGCGATCGCGGCACTGCGCACGCAGGGAGAGATCGTCGTCGAACTCCTGCCAGGGATGGACAGCAGCGACGGTCCGCTGTGCGACCGCCGAATGGTCGAAATCGACCGACAGTGGGTAATCGAGGCAATCAACAGGGACGGATGACAGGAATGGCCAAGAACGTCGTAGTGGTCGGCACCCAATGGGGCGACGAGGGCAAGGGCAAGATCGTCGACTGGCTGACCGATCATGCCAAGGGCGTCATTCGCTTCCAGGGCGGCCACAACGCGGGTCACACGCTGGTGGTCGGCGACAAGGTTTACAAACTCAATCTGGTACCCTCGGGGATCGTCCGTGAGGGCGTCGATTGCTTCATCGGCAACGGCGTGGTGCTGGACATCCATCATCTGATCAGCGAGATGCGGGTGCTCGAATCGGGCGGCATTGACGTACGCTCGCGACTGAAGATCAGTCCCGGCTGTCCGATCATCCTCGGCTATCACTCCGCCCTTGATCATGCACGCGAGGCGGCCAGGTGCGCCGATCTGCGAATCGGCACCACCGGCAAGGGCATTGGGCCGGCCTACGAAGACAAGGTCGCCCGCCGGGCGCTGCGGGTCTACGACCTCTTCTATCCGGCACGTTTTGCCGAACGGCTGAGGGAAAACCTCGACTACCACAACTTTGTTCTGACTCGCTATTTGGACGCCGCAGCGGTCGATTTCGAAGCCGTTCTGGAACGGGCGATGACCGATGCCGAGGAGATCAAGCCCTTGGTGACCGACGTCTCGGCGGCGCTGCACGCACTCAACAAGGCCGGCCACAACCTGCTGTTCGAAGGCGCACAAGGTGCGCTGCTGGACATCGACCATGGCACGTATCCCTTCGTCACCTCGTCGAACTGCGTCGCCGGCCAGGCAGCCGCGGGTTCGGGTGTCGGGCCGGGAATGCTGCATTACGTGCTGGGAATCACCAAGGCGTATTGTACACGGGTCGGCGGCGGTCCCTTCCCGAGCGAACTGGATATCGAGAAGGAGGGCTTGCCCGGACATCAGATGTCGCAGAAAGGGTGTGAGTTCGGCACCGTGACAGGACGCAAGCGTCGCTGTGGCTGGCTGGATGTCGCGGCGCTCCGGCGGTCGATCCAGATCAACGGTGTGACCGGCCTGTGCATCACCAAGCTCGATGTCCTCGACGGCCTGCCGGAGCTGAAGATTTGTACCGGCTATCGACTTGACGGCTGTCCGATCGACCTGCTGCCGATGGGCGCCGATGAGGTAGCTGCTTGCGAGCCAGTGTTCGAGACCCTTCCCGGTTGGTCGGTGTCGACCGTTGGCGCGTGCACCATCGAGGCACTGCCGGCATCGGCCCGTGCGTATCTGGATCGAATAGAAGATCTGTGTGAGGTGCCGATCGACATCGTTTCGACCGGGCCCGAGCGTGCCGAAACCATCGTCCGCCGTCATCCGCTGGGCTAGTACAAGTTCAGTAGACTGGAACACCTCGCGCGGGCAATGCCCGCGCCATGGCTGCCGCGTGGCTTGAGAATCCCGGGTGTAGACCGGCGCGCGACCTCGGGACCGGCGTTCAAAGGTCGTCCTTGCCATCATGCGGCAGGGGCCGTTGAGTGCAGGAGGGGCATGGGAATTCTCGACTGGTTCAAGAATCGGCCAGCGCAATTCGATACCAATCGGGTGTCCGAGGTGATGATTCGCGGCGCCACCGAGAAAGCCATTGCGCTGACCAACCCGCGGCTGACGGTGCTGCCGGCGTGCCACGCTCGCCTGGCCCCGGCGGTAGCTACGACCATCACGTTCCTGCGGGCGATGGTTGAGGCGCTGCCAGGCCCCAGACCTCTGTCGTCGACGACCTGGTCGTCAGATCGCGCTCTGCGGGCATTCTTCGTCGCGCCTAGCGATATTCAGGCGGCGCTCTGCCGCTCCGACAATCTGCGCACTCTCTTTGACAAGTTCCCGGAACTCGACGAGGCGTGCGTGGTCCTCGGCATGGCGTTCCGCGAGCAGCAGGTTCTGGGGGCCGAACTGCATGGGGCGATCGTTCGCCGCGACGTGCTGCAAACGAGCGTCAGCTTTTCCGATCACCGGGCGCATATCTGCGGCCGGGACGAGCCCGAACTGCGCCGCCTGGTCGGTGTGCAGGCCTTCGAGTACCTGCTCGCCCAGGCCTTGTCGGAGATTGGCGAGGACCGAGCTGAAAGACAGGAACTGGAAGGCAACCGAGCCTTGATCCGGGCGCGTCTGCGGCTCCTTCGCCAGCAGGGCCCGGGCCTCGGAGCGATTTTTGGCGCGGCTCCGGCTGCGGCTTCCGAGCAAGGCGAACTGGCGGCACGACTGCAGGAAAACGAGCGCCAACTGGAAGCGATCGGTGACAGCATGTCGGCATTGGAAACGGAGTTGGCGGCCCTCCAGGAGGTGCTCGAGAACCCGCAGCGTTACGTGCGGGTGGAGCAGAAGACCTTGCGGCTCAACACGATGAATGTGGTGACCGAGAAGGCGAGCACCGATCTGGCGGGCGACATCGATTTCTCGCTGGCTGCTCTGAGCGGAGCGTCGCCGCTGCAACGAGCTTTCGTGCTGGCGCGCTGTGCGCGATCCGACGTGCCTGCGCGCGCAATCAATTTCGACGCTGCGGCGCGTTACCTGTAAAGTGTGGGCTGCGCGTCCCGGCTGCCGGGGGCGCAGCAAGAGTCCTCGGTTTCGCTGTCCGGTTTCGCCAGCAAGACCAAGACGACGATCGCCAACTCAGGGATGTGTCTTTGCATGTCCGCCAGCCGTCCAGGAGAATTACGATGAATCGAGAGCACCTTCGTGACCAGTTGCTTGGGCCGGTTCTGCAGTGCACCCGGCTGGGGCGTCAAACCAGCCAGTTGTTGGCCGTTTCGAGCGAGGTGGTCAATCAGCGTACGCGCCGGCTGCTGCGTGCCGGCCCGATTCCTGGTGAGGCTGAGTGGGCCGAAGTGGCCGTGATGGCTCGGGAGAAGGTCGAGGTGCCGCTGGAGTCTGTCACCGCAATGGCTGCGGCGATGGTGCCTGCTGCACTGCGTTTCTGGACGCACGCCACGCAGTCGATGCTGGCCTTGGGGAGTGATTCACTGTCCCTGGCCAGTAGCCGTAGCCCCGACGACTTCCGGGTGCGTCAGGCGGCGCTGGCCACGACGATGGTCAATGCGGCAGTTGGCTGGTTTCAGTTGTACGGTGTTGCCGCCGACGTCGCTGGAGAAGGGCTGAAGCCGGTACTTCGCGAGGTCAAAGCCAACGCGACGCGGCTGGCCAAGCGCTAGCTTGTTGACTTCGTCATCCCGTCTGGCCCGATCACGGCACTGACGGGGATGTGAGTGTCGGCGCCGGGGTCAAACCGGCTTCTGCGAGCCGGCATGAGACCGAGCGAGCAATGGCGGAATATGGCGCTTGGCGCTTTGGTTCCAGGGCGCAAAGAGGGGCCCGACGCCTCGTGGGCGGCGGTCGGTAGATGCTGCCTCTTGGTGGTCGCGCATCCGGCAGGACAGTCCTTCGATGACGAGTGTCTCGGCATCATGCCGCCGGCGTCGGGCAGGGGGAGGTGAGGACGCCGTCGGCGTTGAAGATCTCTGGCTGCTGCTTGAACGCTTCGGTTCGACGTAATGATCATCGCACTGCGCGCATAGCGCTGCCTGATGAGCCGCAAGAGGCCAGCTTCGCCAGATGTCGATGGCGGCTGAAAGCTGCGGAAATCTGGCGGACAAGCGGGGAAATGTCCATGTCACCGTCCTCTCGCTCAGCACCACTCTGCTGTTCCTGCGGCAGCCAGCACCCGGAAGGGAGCGATTTCAGGCGCAGGGCGATCCGAGATCGGTGTTTCGAGCGTTCGCCAACCGTGGTGGATGCGCTGCTGACGAGAAAGTGAGGCGAACGTCATGCGACTGCGTCACCAAGTCGTGCCAGCGCATTCTCGATCAGCGCCGCATCGGTGGGTCTGACCAGGCGCTCGACTTCCTGACCCCGGCGCAGGAAAACCAGAGTCGGCCAGAGCTTGATGCGGAATGTCCGCCCGAGGTGGCGGCCCGGGCCGTCTTCAACCTTGATGTGGCGTACCCGCGGATGACGGGCCAGCGCCCGCGCAATCGATGGCTGAGCGCCTATGCAGTAGGCGCACCAGGAGGCGCCGAATTCGATTACCGCAGGTTCGTCGAGCGCGTCGATCTCGTCGCGCAGCGGTTCAGTGTCGTCGATGGTTTGCCGTTGCATATTCTCTCCCGGGCCAGCAGCGGTGTTCGATGCGGTCCTACCCCGCCTCCTTGGCTGGCGCTTGGCGCTGCCCGACCAGCGCGTTTTTTCGTCAGCTTGACACTGGTGATCGCACAATCGCCACGCCGGGATGCTCCACGACCTTGCGCCGCGGCGGGTGATAGTATCTGTTTCTCTCGGCCTGGTGATCCGCGCGGGTGAAATGACTCTGAAAATCGATCTGAAGAGCGCCATCCTGGCGCTGTCGGACGCTCTTGATCTGGTTGGCGTCAACGACTTCCAGCACGGCAAGCGAGTGGCAATGATCGCGCGCGAAACCGGGTTGGCGCTGGGCTTGCTGGAAAAACACCTGGACCGGCTGGTTTGCGCGAGTCTGCTGCACGATGTCGGCGTCTCGTCCACGGCGGAGCACCAGCGCCTGTTGCGAGAAGCCGACTGGGGCCATCGACACGCACACTGCGAAACCGGCTACCGGCTGCTGCAGCCGTTTGCCCACCTGTCGCTGCTCGCCACCGCCATCCGTTATCACCACACCCCATGGGTGGAACTGCCGAGCGGCCTGGTTGAGAGCGAGGCGCTCGACAGCAATCTGATCCTGCTGGGAGACCGGGTAGACGCGATGGTTTTCCAGCGCGGCCTGGAGAATCCGCTGTTCAACCGTGTCGGCATCGTCGAGGCGGTCGCCACGCTGGCCGGCCACGAATTGTCGCCGGTGGTGGTCGATGCCTTCCTCGGGGTAGCAGCCCGGGAGGCCTTCTGGATCGCTCTGGTGCCGCGCCATGTTCAGCGTTACGTGCTCGACCTGCCACTCGGCGATTGGCGTTTGTCGATCGACTTTCCGCAGTTCGGCCACGTGGCGCGCCTGATTTCAAGCATCGTCGACGCCAAGAGCCACTTCACCGCCGCCCATTCGCTCGGAGTCGCGCAGCTGGCCCGTTACCTCGGCGAGCGCGCTGGACTGGCTGGCGATACTCCAGCGCGGATCGAGGTTGCCGGGCTGATGCACGACGTCGGAAAGCTCTGCGTTCCCGACGAAATCGTTGACAAGCCAGCCAGCCTGACGCCACTGGAATTCTCGGTGATGGAACGGCACAGCTTCGAGACCTATGAGATCCTGCGCCACATCCCCGGTCTCGAGCAGGTGGCCGAGTGGGCGGCGTTTCATCATGAGGCGCTCAACGGGAACGGCTATCCATTCCGCCGCGGCGCCGACGGTCTCTCTACCGAAGCGCGCATCGTTGCCGTGGCCGACGTTTTTCAGGCGCTGGCGCAGGAGCGCCCTTACCGAGGCGCGCAACGCGCCGAAGAAATCCCGCGTTTGCTGAATGATTTCGTCGGCAATGGCGTGCTCGATGGCGAGCTCGTCGCGTTGGCCTGCGAGGACCTCGATGGCAGTTGGCGGGCGGCCACGGTGGTGCCGTCGCCTGACGCGTGCGGCTGAGATTGAGGTCGGGGCGATGCAGACGTGCTTCCGCC
>DPSD01000565.1 GCA_003538495.1 Accumulibacter sp. | reverse complement strand
GTCCGCCGCGATTGAAGCGGGCCTTGGCCAGTTGATCGGCTTCGGCCTGGGTGGCCAGCGGCTGCCGGCTGATCAATCCGACGGCCGCGCCGAAGGCGCTGTTCGCGAGAGCCGCGCCAGTCTGCCGGCCGCCCATCTTCGAGACTTCTGCCCCGGCCCTGGCCTGACCGATGATCTCCTGCTTGTCCTTGACGTTCCAGCCGCGTACCTCGACTTCGCTGACCTGGCCCACCGCAGAAAGCCGTGGGTAGAACTCCAGCAGGTCGTCGTTCAGCGTCAGGGTCATGATTTCGCTCGCCGCGTTGGCTACCGGCCGGAAAGACAGCGTCTTGTCATCGACGCTGACTTCGTATTCGATCCGGCGAGCGCGCTCCTGAAGAAACGCCAGATCGCTCTGGCCGGCCTGGAGCACGTAGTCATGGACGACACGGCTGTCCTCGGTCTGCGCAGTCAGCCCCGCTTCGCCGGCGATTTGCGCGGCGATATCGCTGTCTTTCTGCTGCACGAAGGTACGCACCTTGCGACCCCGTTGCAGGCGGTGGCGGCGGTCATAACCGCGCACCGTCAGATGAGGCAGGCGGTCGGCCGCGAATTCGAGTTCCAGGGCGGTAATCTCGCCCTTGATCAGACTGGCCAGATCGTCCACATAGCCCAGCCTGACTTCGGCCACCTGGCCGACGGCAAACAGATTCCGGTCGTCGATCCAGGCCAGGAGCTGATCGTCGTGTTCCGATCCGGCCAGTTCAATGGCGAACATGCTCGGCAGCTCGACGCTGTCGTCGACCTCGACAGCGATGACGTGCGTTGCGACAGCCTTGGACAGGGGAGATCCGTTGACGGCGATCGCGAAATCGGCGATCAGCGGGCTGCGCGGATTGGCGACGGGCATCGTTGCTCTTCCTCAGCCGCGCCTGGGAATCGTCAGTGTTCGACCGACGTCCAGATGGCGCGGATCGTTCAGGTTGTTCGCCTCGGCGATCAGTCGCCACTGCGCCGGGTCACGATAGATTTCGGCAGCGATGGCACTCAGGGTGTCGCCGCGCTTGAGCTGTCGAGTGGTGAACTCCGGGTCGGTCTGGCGCTGGTCGAGTGCCGGGTCGAGGAACTCGGTGACCGTGATCGTCAGGGTGGCCCGCAAGGGTTTGCCGTCGCTGCTGAAAAACGTGAAGCGCTGGGCGAGGTTGCTGAGCACGCCGGTGAAAGGAAAATCGGAGTGGGCCGGCGGCGCGGCACCCCAGGTGATTTCGACCGCCGGTGGGCGCTGCAGCTCCTTCTGGATGCGTGTCAGTTCGACCACCTTGTTGGTCTCCTTGCGCACGTCGCCGCTGACGACGTCGTTGACCGGTTCGGTCACGTCGTAGAACAGCTCCAGATTCAACAACCGGCTGCCACCGCCAGCAAAGAACAGGGTCGGCGCATTCACCATGCGATTGGTCCGGGCGCTCGTCGGGCCGGTTGCACTGAGGGAATTCCAGGTGACTGACTTGCTGATCGAGTAGGTGTTCGGGTTGAAAAGCACCGCGAACCTCTTGTTCGTTATGGATTGGCCGCTTTTGTCGAGGGGAGTGATCGTCAGCTTGCTCAGTTCCATCCCTTGACTCCTCGACGTTCGCGTTCAATGGTCAGTTGGCGGTGGATACGACGGCTGAGCTGGGCGATCAGTGGCTCCCAGTCCCGTGTTTCCCCCGGCAAAGGGACATCGCTCGTGGGCGTGGAAAGGCTGGGCTGGCTGTCCGCAGGTGCCGAAGAGGTGTCGCCGTTTGACGGACGGGCGGCGACAGTCGGCGTTTTCGTCGTTTCGAGGATTCCCGCGCTGCCGGCTCCGGGAGAGGGCGAGGCGGCGATGCGTTGGCGCCAGACCATTCCCGAAACCGGGTCAGTGGCTGCCGCAGTGGCTTTTTCCTGGATCACCGGCAGTGCCGACGTGACTGCCGTGTCAGGTGTCGCTTCATTGACTTCAGCCGCGTGCCGAGCCGCGGTCGGGTAGGCAAAGGGCAGACTGCCGCGACCCTTGGCGGCGCTGCTTGCCGCCAAGGCATGGCCTGCAAGCGGTGGATCGACCGATCGATGGTCGTCGATCGGCGCCGGGTTACGGACTGCGCCGGGCGTCGCGGGTGGGATCGCAACCGGGAGCCGGCTGTCGCCCGGTTGCCGGATCGAGGTGCCTGCGGCCCGCCTGAAGATGGTGGCCTGGCCATCGTCGGCCCGGTCATGCGGTGTCGCCGATACCGCCGCGTGCGCGATCGTTTGCCGTGCGGCGGCCAGCGGGAGTTTCGCCGCCACCCGGGCGTCGGGAATGGCCCGTCGATTCGCTGCTGCTGCCTGCGCGGGAAACGCTGGAGTTGGGTAATCGGGCAGCAAACGCTCGCGCAGGCCGGCGTTGGTCGTGGCAGAGAAGTCGGCGGTGCTCGCTGAGAGGTTTGTGGCAATTCTGTCCGACGACTGTGGGTCAGTTGTGGTGCGCGTGCCGGGAACTGCCGGACCACCGATGGCAGCGAGCGTTGCCACTCGATCAGACGGTTGGTCGTCGGGTTGTCCGCCGTGCGCCATTGACTTCCCGCTGGGCGCTGCTCCTTGTCGATTCGAAAACGCCGCCGTAGCGGGCAGCACTTTTCGCCTGACCCGAACGCTTCCGGCAGTTAGAGGAGATGGTTCTGCCGTGAAACCTGTCGACGGAGGGCGGTCGACCTGTAACGGAGAGCGGTCGACCTGCCCTGCGATGCTCGATCGCACCGCCATTTCGGGTGTTACGCCCGCTGCTTGGGTGACGGCAGAGCGCAGGCTGCCGATCTGTCCATGGTGTGCTGCTTCCCCCGCCGGCCTGCTGGCAAGCGAGTCGCCAGGCGCGGCGCCCGCAGTCAGATCGTTGTGCACAGTGGCCGGCCTGGTGGCGGAGGAAGCGGCGAGCACGCGGAAAAGGTCAGATCGAGTCTCGGCCCCCCGGCCAGAGTCATAGCGGGCGAGCAGGGGTTTCAACAGCGTTACTATGAAAGTCGCGAGCGACTCACGAATCTCCCCTCCCCACTCGCGGGGG
>DPSD01000356.1 GCA_003538495.1 Accumulibacter sp. | reverse complement strand
GCTACGATGTCCTGCAGATCGATCTGCTGGGCTGTGGAGATAGCTCCGGGGATTTCGCAGAAGCCGGCTGGCGAGACTGGCAAGACGATGTTCATAGGGCCTGTCGTTGGCTGCGCACCAGGAGCGATGCGCCTTTGATCCTCTGGGGCTTGCGTGCTGGCTGTCTGCTGGCGGCGAGTGCGGCAGTCACGCTCAAGGAAGCAGCCAATTTCATTTATTGGCAGCCGGTGGTCTCCGGAAAACAACATTGGCAACAGTTCATACGCCTGAAGATGGCCTCAGAGTTGGCTTCAGGGCTGGCGAAAACCGTCTCCGAGCAATTGCGGCGGCAATTGTCGAACGGCCAGTCTGTTGAAATCGCCGGCTATACCTTTTCTCCGGCGCTTGTCGAGAGTCTGGAGGCTGCGGAGCTCAACCCCCCCATCGATCTGGGCGGACGCGTGGCGTGGCTGGAACTCTCGACTCGCGAGGGTGCAAGCCCTTCTCCGGTTTCCAGGAAATGCATCGGGCAATGGGAAGCGGCGGGTGGGTACAGACTGGATGCCCGGATGATTCATGGCCCAGGCTTCTGGCAGACCAGCGAAATCGAAGATGCACCCGAACTGATCGAGGCGACGGTAGCGGTACTGGAGTCCTGGCAATGAATTACACAGAACAGGCCTTGCTCTTCTCGTGTGCCGGCGAGAGCCTGGTCGGCATCGTTGCCTCTCCTGCCGGGGAGCCCGCAAGGAAAGGGGTGCTCATTATTGTGGGTGGACCGCAATATCGCGTCGGTAGCCATCGCCAGTTCGTGCTCTTGTCGCGTACTTTGGCGGAGGCTGGCTTCCCGGTGATGCGTTTCGACTGCCGGGGAATGGGTGACAGCACCGGTGGGATTCGCGATTTCGAGCACATCAATGCGGATATTGCTGCGGCAATCGATGCCTTTGGCACCTCCTGTCCTCAGCTTGAGCAGATTGTCCTCTGGGGATTGTGCGATGCGGCGTCGGCTAGCCTGTTGTATTGGGATGCGACGCAGGATGCGCGGGTGACCGGGGTGGTGATGCTCAACCCGTGGGTCCGTACCGAGGCTGGACTGGCCAAGACCCACCTCAAGCACTACTACGGTCAACGGCTTCTGCAGGCAGACTTCTGGCGTAAGTTGCTCACGGGAAACCTTGGATTGGGCCGATCACTCAAGGATCTCATGGCCAACATTCGAAGCGCAGGTCAGAACAGTCGCTCGACAAGCAGCGATCAGATGCTTCCATTCCAGAAAAGAATGGCACGTGGCCTCGAGAGCTTTGGCGGTGCTGCATTACTGATCCTCAGTGGCAACGATTTGACTGCGAAGGAATTTTCCGAGGCCTTGAAAACCGATCGCGCCTGGCACGCCTCCTTGCAGCGCGGGCATGTGGCATTCGTGGATATCGAGGACGCCGACCACACCTTTTCATCGGCAGTCTGGCGCAATTCGGTGGCCACTGCGGTTACGGATTGGCTCCAGAAAGTGGAATCCGGGGCCGGGCCTCCACGAAGCGCTTGGTCGCGCGCTCCATAAGGGAATTCCCGGCCCTCCCGAAGGGTCTGCGGCAGGTCTACTTGCGGGTTTCGATCATGACCAGCGGCTCATCGGGAACGACCACGCTAGCCCGTCTGCGACGTGGCGGCCTGGACGCGGTAATCGGGCTGCTCTGCTGCGGCGACCCCTGAACCTGGTTTTTGCTGGTTTCCACCATGATCAGGCCACTGCCGGCGATCGCTTCCTGGATGGTGGGTGCGAGTGGGATGGCGGCAAGCGGCTCGACCGATGCAAGCGCATCCGCTGCAGGAGGCAAGTCGATGTTCGCAGCGGCCAAGGAGACCGACGGTGCTTCGATGCCGAGCGGCGCCACGACCACCGGCTGGACTTCGCTCGCTGCTGGCGTGGCGACCACCGCGGCTGCTTCCAGGGTTGCCGGGACTACCGCGACCATCGGGGACTCGACGTTTGCTGGCGCCTCGCCGGTGCCGGGTACATCGACCAGGGCTGCGGGAACTGCCTCGGCAATGGGTGCCTCGCGGGATGCCACAGGTGCTGAAACGGTTTCGGCAATTGCCGGAGGAGTCTCGGCAAGGGGAGCAGATGGCTGCGCGGTGTCCGGCATAGCCCGCGTTGCAACTGCCTCGCCAGGCGCCACTGGCTCGACGGTCAGGCTTGCCATTTCAGTGCTGCTGCTTGCAGCACTCGCGGCAGCGATTCCCGGTGCTTCGACCGTACTCTCGGTTCGTTCGCTGCGCTCGCGGCGTCCGCCACGCCGACCACGGCGACGCGCGGCGCTGCCGGGGTCGTCGCTGGCTTGCTCTGGAACTGGAGTGGCAAGCGCCGGCGGCGTGACCGGCGCCACTTCGTTGCCTGCCGTGACCGCTGCAGGCGTTTGTGGCCTGCGTTCGCTGCGCTGGCGGCGCGGTTCGCGTGCCAGCGTCGGATCCCGCGGTTCGCGCGGCTTCTGCGCTTCGCTTCGTGCTGGCGCGGGCGATTGCGGCAGGGTTTCCCTCGCATCCCGATTGACGCGTGTCTCGGGGAGTTCGCGTGCCTCGTCACGGCGAGGTCCGCGAACACCGCTCCGGCGATTGTCGCGCGGTCCCTCGCGCGCAGGGGTGCTGACGCGTGTCGGTTGCGGAGGTTCCGGAACGGCAGCAGGCTGGTGGCGGAACCAGGAAATGATCTTTTTCCAGAAATGCTGGCCTGCCGTGACGGGTTTTTCGACATTCCCCGATGCCCTTTCGGCAAGGTTCGGTGCCGGCTGCGATGAGGTCACTCCCTTGATTGCCGCTTCCGCTCGGGGCGCTTTGCTTTCACCGGTCACGGCGACGTTCTTGCTGTCGTCCTCGGTCGGCAGGGCAACCATGCGGTACGAGGCCTGTTGCAGCAGTTCCGGGCCTGCTTCATCCTGACGCAGGCGCGTGAACGTGTGCTGTGGCGTTTCGAGATGAATGTTGGGAATCAGCAGGATGGTGACCTTGTGCCGCTGTTCGATGGCCTGGACGTCGGCCCGTTTTTCGTTGAGCAGGAAGGTGGCGACATCGACCGGCACCTGCGCATGCACGGCGGCAGTGTTGTCCTTCATCGCTTCCTCTTTGAGAATACGCAGGATGTGCAGGGCTGCAGATTCCGTGCTGCGGATGTGGCCCGTCCCCGAACAACGCGGGCAGGG
>DPSD01000243.1 GCA_003538495.1 Accumulibacter sp. | reverse complement strand
TACACGCTGGAATGGCGCGGCGACGTTCCCGACGGTTTCGAGGTGGTGTTGGTGCCGGTCCGCGCACTGACCAATCAGCGACGCTACGCCAGGTTCAGCGCCTGGGTCGCCGACGACCTGGCCAGGCGTCACGCCGATCGGGTCGTCGGTTTCAACAAGATGCCCGGTCTGGACGTCTATTTCGCCGCCGATCCCTGTTTCGAAGACAAGGCCCGCAACCTGCGCAGCGCTCTGTATCGCCTGTCCGGCCGCTACCGTCATTTTTCGGCTTACGAGCGGGCGGTCTTTGCAGCGCACGCCAGGACCGAGATCCTGATGATCTCGCCACTGCAGCAGACGCTGTTCCAGAAATACTACGCCACTCCGGACGAGCGCTTCCATCTGTTGCCGCCGGGGATCGCGGTCGACCGGCGCGCGCCGGCCGACGCCGCGCACGTTCGTGCCGAGTTTCGTCGCGAGTTTGCCCTGGCCAGTGACGACCTGCTGCTGCTGCAGATCGGTTCCGGATTCAGGACCAAGGGGCTGGACCGCAGCCTCAAGGCGATCGCCGCGCTCCCGGCTGTGCTGCGTGACCGTTGCCGGTTGATCGCCATCGGCGACGACGACCCGAAGCTTTTCCGCGGGCAGGCGCGAACCCTCGGGCTGGCCAACCGGGTCAGCATCCTGCGCGGTCGCAGCGACATCCTGCGCTTCCTGCTCGGCGCCGACCTGCTGATTCATCCGGCGTACAACGAGAACACCGGCACGGTGCTCCTCGAAGCGGTGGTCGCCGGCCTGCCGGTACTGACCACGGCGGTTTGCGGTTACGCGCACTACATCGCCGAAGCCGACGCTGGCCTGGTCGTCGCCGAGCCGTTCGAGCAGGCGCGCCTCGATCAGCTGCTGGCGCAAATGCTCGCCGACCCGCAGGCGCGCGCGCGCTGGCACGCCGGGGCACTGGCGTTTGCCGAGCACGCCGACATCTACAGCAACGCCGAGCGTGCGGCCGACGTGATCCTGAAGGAGCGGCGATGAGCGGCCTCCAGGTCTTCCTCGCCGAGCCGTTTCGCTCCCTGTGGGCGGGGCAGGACCCCTTCGTTGCCGTCGAGGCGCTCGCCGGTACGGTTTTTCGCGAACTCGACGGGCGCCGCACCTTGCGCACCGAAATCGCCGGCCGTGGCTATTTCGTCAAGATCCATCGTGGCGTCGGCTGGGCCGAAATCGTCAAGAATCTTCTTTCGCTGCGCCTGCCGGTACTCGGCGCCGAGAACGAATGGCGGGCCATCGAGCGGCTGCGCCAACTGGGCGTCGATACCATGCGCGCCGTCGCCTTCGGCATCCGCGGCGGCAATCCTGGACGGCAGCGTTCGTTCATCGTCACCGAAGAATTGGCGCCGACGGTCAGCCTTGAGGATTATTGTCAGGATTGGCCGAAACATCCGCCCGCCGTGCGCCTGAAGCGCGCGCTGATTCGCGGCGTCGCGCGTGCGGCGCGACAAATGCACGCCGGCGGCGTCAACCATCGGGATTTCTACATTTGCCACTTCCTGCTGCACCTCGATCCGCCGCCGACGGCTGAACAGCTCAGGCTGTCGCTGATCGACCTGCACCGCGCGCAGCTCAGGGTGCGGTTGCCGCGGCGCTGGCGCGACAAGGATCTGGCCGCGCTGCACTTCTCGGCGCTGGCGATCGGTCTGACCCGGCGTGACCTGCTGCGCTTTCTCGGCGCCTATTTTGCCTGCCCCTTGCGGACGATCATTCGCCAGGAGGCGCCGTTGCTCGCGTATCTGGCCCGCGAAACGCAGCGCTTGCAGGCGCGTTTCGAGCGCAAGGTCGCGGCGGGCGAGATGACATGAGGAGGTGGTGCCTGAGTCCGCAATACGCGGCCAGCGAAGTGGCGACCGTGTTCGGCGATATGGGCAGCGTCTTCCGGCTCGACGGCGAGCTGATTGCCCTCGACTCGCTGTGCCGCGTCCTGCGCGTTGCGGTCGGTGGCAAGCGCTACTACGTCAAGCGCTACAGTGGCAATGGCAAGAACATGAAGCGCCGCTGGTTCGGCCTGCGGCGCTGGCTGGGGCCCCCACGGGTTCGCGCCGAATGGCGCAACCTGCTGGCTTTCCGGGCGTGGGGCATTCCGACGGCGACGCTGGTCGCTTACGGCCTCGAGCGTCGTTTCGGCGGTTTCACTCGCGGCGCGTTGGTGACCGAGGAGATCCCCGATACCACCGATCTGGCACAGATCGCCTATGCCAGCGATCCGCGCATGTCCGATCGCCGCTGGCTGCGGCAGGTGGCTACTCAGATCGCCAGCATCACGCGCACCATGCACGCTGCCGGGTTTGCGCATAACGACCTGAAATGGCGAAACCTGCTGGTCGATCGGGGCACTTCGCCGACGGTCTATCTGATCGATTGCCCGAGCGGCAGTTATTACCGGGGCGCGGTCCTCGGCTACCGTGTGGTCAAGGACCTCGCCTGTCTCGACAAGCTTGGCAAGGAGTACCTGTCGCGCAGCCAGCGACTGAGGTTCTATCTTGATTACGCGCAGCACCAGCGTCTGACCGCTGACGATCGCAAGTGCATCGGCAAGATCGTCGGCTTTTTCGACGGTCGCGACTAGCCCGACGATGAGCGCTCCCGGGCTGACCGTTGCGCGAACGCTGCGCGCCGCCGGCCGGCAACCGTCGCTGCCGTTTCGGGTAGACCTCGCCGACGGCCGCCAACTGACGATGTATCGTCTGCTGCGCGCGCTGCCGGGCAAGCGACTGGTTGGCGAGGGCGAGTTCGCTGGCGACCGGGTGCTCGCCAAGCTGTTCATCGGACGGCGCTGCGAGAAGCACTGGCACCAGGAGGCGGCGGGTCTGGCGGCGCTTCGGCTGGCCGGACTGCCGACTCCCGAACTGGTCGCGGCGACGGCGATGGCTGCCGGGGGCCATGCGCTGCTGACCGTGTTTCTCGACCCGGCCGAGAACCTCGCCGAATCCTGGGCGCGCCTGTCGCGGCGGACACCGGGCGACGCCGATGCGCTGACTCTGCTGGCGCCAGCGCTGCGCCTGCTCGGCCGGCTGCACGCGGCCGGGCTGGTGCAGGACGATCTTCACCTGGGCAATTTCCTGCGCCACGATGGCCAGCTGCTCATCGTCGATGGCGATGCGGTACGCGTTGTCAGGCGCGGGCAGCCGCTGGCGCCATCGGAAGCCGGCAGCAATCTGGCAGTGCTGCTGGCGCAGTTGCCGCCCGCCTGGGATCGGCAGCTGGCGGCACTGCTGTCCGCCTACGGCGAAGCAGCTGGCCAGTGCTTGCCCGAAGTGGCTACCTTGCGCCGGCAGATCGAGCGTGTCAGGGCCTGGCGGCTGGGCGATTTTCTGGGCAAGACGGTTCGCGAGTGCACCTTGTTCGCGGTCGAGCATAGCGGCAGGCGCTTCAGCGCGGTGCTTCGCCAGGAAGCCGACTGGCTGGCGCCGATCCTGGCCTCGCCCGATCGGGCCATGGCTGCCGGCACGCTGTTGAAGGACGGCGCTACGTGTACGGTGGCGCGCGTCGAGGTGAGCGGGCGAGCGCTGGTGATCAAGCGCTACAACCTCAAGGATCTGCGCCACGCGCTGGGCCGCCTGTGGCGTCCGAGCCGCGCCTGGCATTCCTGGCGCGAGGCGCATCGGCTGCGCTTTTTCGGGATCGCCACGCCGGCGCCGCTGGCGCTGATCGAAGAACGTGTCGGGCCGTTGCGTCGGCGCGCCTGGCTGATCAGCGAGTTTTGCGGTGGCCCGAACCTGCTGGTCCACCTGTCGGCCAACTGCCCGCCGCCGCCGGCGGAGGCGCGGGCGATCGTGGCGCTGTTCGGGGCAATGTGCGAACAGCGGATCAGCCACGGCGACCTCAAGGCGACCAACCTGCTGTGGGCTGGCGACCGCGTCGAGCTGATCGATCTGGACGCCGTCGCGCAGCATCGGACGCCGGCTGCGCACGCACGCGCCTGGAAACGGGATCGCGCCCGGCTGTTGCGCAACTGGCCGGCGGACTGCGCGCTCCATCGCTGGCTCGACGAGCAGCTACCGGCGCCGTGAACGATTGCCGGGCGGCACCGGCATTCGTCGCCGGCCGCCGGCTGCGGCGGAGGGTCAGATCGAAGTCGGGTTGACCGGGGCGGCAGCCCCGGCTGCGTCGGAGCCGTCGGCAAGGTCCGCCTGCTCGCTGAACTGCATCGCGTGCAGGCGCGCATAGTGGCCGTTGCAGGCCAGCAGTTCCGCGTGGCTGCCGCGTTCGACAATGCGCCCCTGTTCCATGACCAGGATCAGGTCGGCCTTTTCGATGGTCGACAGGCGGTGCGCGATGACCAGCGTCGTCCGACCGGCCATCACCCGGTCCAGAGCGCTCTGGATGTGACGTTCCGATTCGCTGTCGAGCGCCGACGTGGCTTCGTCGAGAATCAGGATTGGCGCGTCCTTCAGCAAGGCGCGGGCAATTGCCAGACGTTGCCGTTGCCCACCCGACAGCATCACGCCATTTTCGCCGACCATGGTCTCGAAGCCCGCCGGCAGGCGGTCGATGAACTCGCTGGCAAATGCGGCTTCGGCGGCTTTTACGATCTCTTCCCGCGGTGCGCCGCACAGGTCGCCGTAGGCGATGTTGCGGGCCACGCTGTCATTGAACAGCAGTACCTGCTGGGTCACCAGAGCCATGTGCCGGCGCAGGTTGCGCAGCGTGAAGCGCTCGACGTCGACGCCGTCGATCAGGATCTGGCCCGAGTCGTGGTGGTAGAAACGCGGGATCAGGTTGGCCAGCGTCGACTTGCCGCTTCCCGAGCGCCCGACCAGCGCCACCAGTTGTCCCGGCGCGACCGAGAAGCTGACCTGGTCGAGTACCAGTTGGCTGTTCCCCGGATAGCTGAAGGAGAGATCCTTGACTTCCAGCACACCGCTGACCCGATCGATCTCGAAGCTGCCAAGGTCTGGCTCCGGTGGTTCGTCGAGTTGGGCAAAGATGCTCTCGGCGCCCGCCAGGCCCTTCTGAATCGTCGAGCTGACTTCGGACAGCTGGCGAATCGGCTTCGGCAGCATGCCGGCGGCGGTGATGTAAGCGACCAGGTCGCCGGCCGAAGCGTCGCCGCGCAGCAGCAGCACCAGTGCCAGCAAGGCCGCCATCCCGGCGAAAGTGACCAGCTGCAGCGCCGGCGTGTAGGTCGCGGTGGTCCTGACCATGCGCAACTGCTTGGCGGTATTCTCCTCGCTGGCCGACCGGAAGCGCGCCGATTCGTAATCCTCGCCACCGAAGCTGCGCACTACCCGGTAGCCCTGGATGGTCTCCGACGCGACGTGTGTCAGGTCGCCCATGGTGGCCTGTATCTTCAGGCTTTGCCGGCGAAACTTGCGGCTGGCGCGGGTCACCATCAGGCCGATGATCGGCAGGATGGCGACCATCACCAGCGTCAGCTGCCAGTTCATCCACAGCAGATAGCCGAACAGGAAGACGACGGTCATCCCTTCCCGGATGACGACCTTGATGGCATCGGTCGCGGCGCCGGTGACCATGGTCACGTCGTAGGTGATGCGCGAGATCAGATGCCCGGAATTGTGCTGGTCGAAATAGCCGTTCGGCAGGCGCAGCAGGCTGTCGAAGAGGGCGCGCCGGAGGTCGTGGATCAGACCCAGCGAAACCTTGGCCAGATAGAAGTTGCCGAGGAAGGAACCGATTCC
>DPSD01000246.1 GCA_003538495.1 Accumulibacter sp. | reverse complement strand
CGATGATGCCGAAGATCTCGTGTTCGCGTATTTCCAGATTGACCCCCTGCAGGGCCACCGCGCTGCCGTAGCGGATGCTCAGATCCTTGACCAGCAGCTTGGTCCGTGCCGCGGCGGTGAAGGCGTCGATTGGCTCGTCGACTGCGGCCGGCGCCAGAGAATTCCGACTTACCATTTCTTTTTCCCCCTGAGCCACATGCGGAAGGCGATCGAGGCGCTGTTCATCAGCAAGACCAGCGCGATCAGCACCAGGGCGATCCCGAAGGGTATTTCGTCGGCGATGCCGGGGACCTGCGTGGCGGCGACAAAGAGGTGCAGCGACAGCGCCATGGTCTGGTCCATCACGCTCTGCGGCAGGAAAGGCGTAAAGAACACCGCGCCGGTGAACATGATCGGCGCGGTCTCGCCGGCGGTCCGCGAGACCTCCAGGATCACGCCGGTCAGGATGCCGGTGATCGAGTTCGGCAGCACCACCTTGCGGATCGTCTGCCAACGCGTCGCGCCCATGTTCCAGCACGCTTCGCGAAACGCCTGTGGCACCGCCTGCAGCGATTCGCGGGTGGCGACGATCACCACCGGCATGGTCATCACCGCGAGGGTCAGGCTGGCCGCCAGGATGCTGGTTCCAAAACCGAAGAAGATGACGAAAGCGCCCAGCCCGAACAAGGCGTGGACGATCGACGGAACGCCCGCCAGGTTAATGATCGCCAGGTTGATGGCGCGGGTGAACCAGTTGTCGCCCGCATACTCGCTGAGATAGATCGCCGCAAACACTCCGATCGGTACCGACAGCAGCAGCGCCACGGTCACCAGCCAGACCGTCCCCAGCAAGGCCGGCAGGACCCCTCCGGAACGCATGCCATCGGTGGGCGCGGTAAACAGGAACTCCCAGGAGATCACCCCGCCACCCTTGACCACCAGCGTGCCAAGGATCAGCAACACCGGCGCGATCAACATCAGGGTCATCAGACCGAAGAGCAGTCGGTAGAGACGCTGCACGCGCTCGTTACGCTGGTTCAGGCCGGTCGCCTGAAACAGTACTGCATTGGCCGTTGTCATTTTCTATCCCTTGCGAATGCCACGCACGATCAGGTCGGCGGTCAGGTTGACGGTGAAGGTGACCAGGAACAGCAGGATCCCGATGGTGAACAACACCTGGTAGTGCTCGCCACCGACCACCGTTTCGCCAAGCTCGGCGGCGATCGTGGCGGTCAGCGCGCGTACCGAATCGAAGATGCTGTCCGGGATATTGACCGCATGACCAGTGGCCATCAGCACCGCCATGGTCTCGCCGAAACCACGGCCAACGCCGAGCAGCACGCCTCCGAGCAGGCCGTTCTTGGCCGCCGGCAGCACCACCTTGTAGGTCACCTGCCAGCGTGTCGCGCCCATCGCCTCGGCCGCCTCGCGGTAGCGGTCGGGCACCGCCTTGAGCGCATCCTCGGCGATCGAGGTCATGATCGGCGCCGCCATCAGGCCGAGGATGATGCCGGCGTTGAGCACGCACAGCCCCACCGGAACGTCGAACCACTTGATGATCAGCGGGTTCATGATCACCAGCCCGATGAAGCCCCAGACCACCGAAGGAATGGCGGCCAGCAGTTCGACCAGCACCTTCAGCGCTTCACGCGTCTTGCCGCTGGCGAACTCGGCGATATAGATCGCCGCACCCAGCGAAAACGGGATCGCCACCAGCATCGCCAGGCCGGTGACGCTCGCCGTGCCGGCGATCAACGCCAGGATGCCGTATTCGGGATCGTCGGCATCGCTCGGAGACCAGTACGGGGTCAGGAAGAACTCGCGAAAGTTGAGATGCTCGATGATGAAGCCGATCCCTTCCTTGGTGACGAAGACGAAGATCCCGAGGACAAAAACGATCGCCGAGACACCGCAGACAAAGACCACCGCCTCTACCGCCTTGTCGACATACCAGTCGAAGTCACGGCGATCGAAGTCGTTCACTTCTCGGGCAGCAACAGCGCCGCCCTGGGTAGGGTTGCTGGTAACCATCTCAGCTGGGCTCCTCGCCGCGCAGGGTCTCCATCAGGTTGCTCACCTGCACCGCGATCTGTCGACACAGTTCCCCGTAGCGTTCGCGCTGCTGCTCATCGGGAAGATCCGCGACGCCTGCGCCGAGGTCCCACTCGAGCGCTGCGGTGTGGAACGGTACGCTCGCGATGTACGACTTGATCGGTCCCTGCAGGCTGACGATCACCTGAAACTCGGAGAGATCCTGATGCGAAAGATCGAGTGCCCTGGGCCGGTGGCGGCCGAGATCGACGCCCAGATCCTGCAGGGCGCTGACCGCCTCCGGCGCCAACGTACCCGCCTGCCTGCCGGCGCTCCGGTACTCGCCGCCCGCGGGAAAGTTCTTGCGGCCGATCGCCTCGGCGGTCGGGCCAAGGACGGTGTTGTCCTCATCGAGAAAAAGGATTCGGAAAACCCGCGCCGCCTTGGTCTGGCCGGTGACCGCGAAAACCGTATCCTCACAGACGTTCTTGGCCTGGTCGGAAACCCGTTCGAGGGCGTTGAAGACGCCAAGATAGGCGAACAAATCCTCGGTGCTGAACTGGCCAGCCTCACCGACCAGATCGCTGAAGGCGACGTCGAAAGTCCGCTCGACCTGATCGGCCATGACCATCGTCGCCCTGGCCTTGTCGCAGTTTCCTTCGATGAACGCCGCGGCCGCCTGCTTGAACATCTGGCGCGACTCGCTGGCCAGCATTTCGACGCTGCGCTTGATCAGCGCGTCCGGGCGCTTGACCACGTGCACCGACTCGCGCGCGATGGTCACCGCGTAGTCGCCGACACGTTCGAGACCGATGTTGGTGTGAATCACCGCGGTGATCAGACGCAGGTGTCCGGCGCTCGGCAAATGCACGCCGATGAAGGCATGACACATCCGGTCCAGCGCGCGACTGATGGCATTGATCCGCTGGTCGCCGAGAACGGTGGCGTAGGCCATTGCGTCGTTGCCGTTCAGCAGGGCGCGCACTGCGCTGGTCAGCGCATCGTCGACGCAGTCGGCCAGCAGCGCCAGTTGCTGCTTGATCCGGGACAGGTCTCTCTCGAGACGTTCTTCGTAATGACTCATCGGTAGCGGCTCCCCAC
>DPSD01000034.1 GCA_003538495.1 Accumulibacter sp. | reverse complement strand
GTCGAGCTTCATTTCCTTGCCGTCGGCGATCCGCAGGCAAGACGAAAAGCCGGCCAGTTGGCCATCGACATGGATCTGATCCCACCAGATATCCGGCATCGTCAACTCGTCGAGCAAGCGCTGCCGGTGGTAGCGCTGTTCGAGCATGAAGTCGATCTGCGCCTGGCTGATGATCCCGAGGTAAGTCTGCTGCCAGATCCGGCGTGCCAGCGCGGCAACTGAATCGACATCGGCCGTGCCGAGGGGAGTGATCAGGACATTCATTATTTCTTTCAACCAGTTATGGTAATCGCCGGCGTGCCGGAGAGTCGTTCGAGTTCCGCCTGCAGTTCCGGGACGGCCTGCGCGAATTCCGCTTCCAGTCCGGGTAGTGCCGCTGCCACTTCGGCCGCATCCTGCTGGCGAGCGAGGGCTTCGATACGGGTGGCGCGGACTGAAACACTCGCGAGGCCAATCGCGGCGCTCGACGACTTCAGGCTATGGGCAGCACGCGTGACTTCCGGCCAGGCCGGCTCTGGCAGACGCATGCGGATGGTTGCGATGAGCTTCGGCGTGTCGACCAGATACAGGGCGATCACTCTCTCCACCAGCTTGCCAGTGCCGGGATGGTTGAAGCTCGGGTTGTCGACCAAGGCGCTGCGGTCGAGCAAGGATGCCGGTGCTGGGCTGGCCGCTGCCGGCAACCTGGCAGGCGGCGGCGAAGCCACCACCGAAGCGCAGGCATCGGCGGGCAGCCAGCGCAGCAGACAGGCCCGCAATGGCTCGATGCGAACCGGCTTGCTGAGATAATCGTTCATGCCGGCGTCGAGGCAGCGCTGGCGATCTTCCGGCAGGGCGTTGGCGGTGAGCGCGACGATCGGCAGCGCGCGCGCCAGCCGGCCATCGCGCTGTCGGGCGCGGATCTGCGCGGTCGCCTCGAAGCCGTCCATTTCGGGCATCTGACAGTCCATCAGGAGGACATCGAAAGACTCGTGCAAGGCCCGCTCGACGGCCATCCGACCGTTCTCGACGATGCTGCAGGCAATTCCCAGGGAGTCGAGCATGGCAGTGGCCACCAGTTGATTGACCGGGTTGTCCTCGGCGACCAGTACCCGTCCGCGGAGGATGTGCGGGTGGCCGGTGGCGACCGAAGATGGCGATGGCAGGGCCTGCGGGGCCGCTGGCCTAGTGGCCGACATGGCGGTGGCGATGGCGTCATAGAGGTCGGACTGGCGTACCGGTTTGGTCAGGTAGTAGTCGATGGGGGCGGTTTGCCGATCGGGATGGTCGCTAGCGACGCTGACCGACGAGAGCAGGACCAGCGGCAGTGCCGCCCAGCGCGTCTCGCGCTTGATCGCGCGGGCCAGCGCAAAACCATCGATTTCCGGCATGTGCAGATCGACTATCGCCAGGTCGAATGGTGGCGCGGCGGCCTGTTTCAAGGTTTGCAGCGCCGCGCGCGCGTCGGCGGCGCCGCTGTAGCGCATCGACCAGCCGGCGAGTTGATGGGCGAGAATTTCGCGGTTGGTGGCGTTGTCGTCGACCACCAGCACCCGCAGGCCGTTGAGACGCTCGGCCCGGTCGACCACCGAGCGCGCATCGGCATCCTGCTTGAGCATCGGAATCTCGAACCAGAACAGGGTGCCGCGCCCGGCTTCGCTGTGCACGCCGATTTGTCCGTGCATCATTTCCACCAGGCGCCTGGCGATCGCCAGCCCCAGGCCGCTGCCGCCGTAGCGCCGGGTGGTCGAGCTGTCGGCCTGGACGAAGGCGCGGAACAGGCGGTCTTGCGTTGCCGCGTCGATGCCGATCCCGGAATCCTGGACCTCGAACCGCAAGCGCGCCTGCCGCGGGGTCTCTTCGAGAAGTTTGACGCGAACGACTACCTCGCCTCGGTCGGAGAACTTGACCGCGTTGCTGACCAGGTTGGTCATGATCTGGCGAACCCGCACCGGATCGCCGGTGACCGCCACCGGCAGGTCGTGCGGGACGCTGCAGACCATTTCCAGACCTTTGGCCTCGGCGGGCTGGGCGAACAGGTAAGCGACATCCTCGAGCAGTTGGCGGAGGTTGAAGTCGATCCGCTCGATCTCCAGCTTGCCGGCTTCTATTTTCGAGAAGTCGAGAATGTCGTTGATGATGTTCAGCAAATGCTCGCCGGACTGGTAGACGGCGTCGGTGAAGCGCCGTTGCTGGGCGTTGAGCTGCGTGCTGCGCAGCAACTCGGTCATTCCGAGAACGCCGTTCATCGGTGTGCGAATCTCGTGGCTCATCGCCGCCAGAAACTCGCTCTTGGCCCGGCTACCGGCCTCGGCGCGGTCCCTGGCCAGCCGCAATTCGGCGGTACGCGTCGCGACCTCGTCCTCCAGCGCATCGCGATGCGCCGCCAGATCGAGGTCGCGATCCTCGATCTGCTTGAGCATCACGTTGAAGCCGGTCGCCAGCTCGCCAATCTCGTGCTTCGCGGCGACCGGCGCGCGCGCCGAGTAGTCACCGTGTTGCGACACCTCGGCCATCACCCGCGCCAGGCTGGCAATCGGGTCCATGATGCCGCGGTATGCCCAGAAGAAGACTGCCAGCAGGGCGACGACCATGAACAGCGCGGTCGCCGTTGCCAAAGCCGCGAAACGGCGCATTTCGGCCTCGGCTGAAGTGCTGGCAGCCGTGCGAAAGTCCTCGAGATCCTTGCCCAGAGCCGTCGCCACGGTGATCAGCTTGCCGAAGGCAATCATTGCCTTCTCGTTATCCGGGCCCGGGAAGCGGATTCTGAGAAAGCCCGCGACATCGCGGCGAAAGACCTCCCACTTGGGCGAGATGTCGTCCTCGAGCTGCGCCCGGCGATCGGCGTCGTGGGTGGCGGCGACCAGTTTCGGCCAGGTCTGGTCGAAGGCCAGCACGCCGCTGCCGACCATTTGCCAGGCGGCGGGAGTCCCTTCGGTGAAGATCGTCTCGTCGAGTCCGCGCAGGGTCCGCTGCAGGTTGATGAATTCCTCGGTGGCGGCATTGATTACCGTCGCCTTGTTCTCCATCAGCCGGTAGCCGTGCACCGCGGCGCTCGCCATCAGGGCGACGATGGCCAGCGCAAGGAGCCCGGCGACGATCAGCCGGGACCGGATCGCGATACCTGGATGGGTCATTCGCGGGCGCTGCCGGCTATTGTTCGACGGGCAGGCCGGTGGCGGTCCAGACGGCGAAGCCGTCACGCATCCAGAGCACGTTCCGGTAACCGGCCCTGGTGGCCAGGACGCTTGCCTTGTACGACTTCCACCCCTTCGGCCCATCGCTGTAAATGACGATCCTGGCGCCCTTGTCGGTGGGCAGCTTGGCGAGGTCGAAGGTGTCGAGCGTGGCATCGAAGTCCGGCTTGAACTCGCTCTTTTCCTTGTAGGCGATCAGGCGGGCGCCGGGCAGGTGACCTTTGCCAAAGTTGAGCGGGTTGCGCATGTCGAAGAAGGTCGCGGCCTTTCTGTCGAGCAGTTCCTTGGCCTGGTCAACGGTGATGATCGTGGCTCCCTTGACGGCGGTCGGCGTATCGGGTTTGTAGTCGGCGGCCAGCACCGGCGCGACGGTCAGCGCGAGGATCGCCGCCAGACGGGCAATTGATTGCGTGTACATGAGAAGGATTCCAAAGGGATGGTCGACACGACGAGGAATGCACGCCTTGATGACGTGCTCCATTCAGGGTAGCGGCACATCGCAGCGGAACTTGAGGGTCGGCCCCGATTCGCCAGGTGCTGGTGGCCGGCCGGACCCCGGCGATGGCGATCCCGCGGCGTGGGCGTTGGTTACTGCTTCAGTGCCTGCACGGCGCGCCGCAATACCTCGCCGAGCAGCAACGAGGCGAGCACCAGTCCGAGCAGCGAGGCCAGCCAGAAGCCGGCGGCGCCCATCGGCTGGCGGGCGTGAAAGGCCAGCCACCAGCCGCCGAACAGGCCGATGCCCCAGAAGCAGACGAGGTGTACCAGCATCGGCACGAAGGTAATCTTGTAGCCTCGCAGTGCGTGCGCGGCGATCGTCTGCACGGCGTCGAAAAGCTGGTACAGGGCGACGTAGCCGACCAGCGTCAGCGCCACCGCCTGCACCGCCGGGTCATCGCTGTAGGCCGCCGTCAGCGGCGCGGCGACCAGCCACAGCAACACGCCGAGCAGCGTCGAGAGGGCGCCGGCCAGCAGCAGGCCGGCGCCGACCGAGCACTCGGCCCGTCGCCAGTCACGCGCGCCAGCGGCCTGGCCGACCTGCGCCAGGGTGGCGATGGCCAGCGCCAGCGGCAACATGTAGCAGATTGCTGCCAGGTTGGCGACGACGCGGTGGCCGGCGACGACCGTCGCGCCAAGTTGCGCGACGAACAGCGCCATCAGCGTGAACGAGGAAATCTCGACGAAGTTGGAGAAGCCCATCGGCAGGCCAAGGCGCAGCAGTACCCCCAGCGGCCGGCGCCGCGGCAGCTGCCAGCCGGCGAACAGGCGGTAAGGCTGCAAGGCCCTGGCGAAGCACAGGTAGCCGCTGGCGCAGAGCATCGAGAACCAGCTGACAGCGGCATTCGACACGCCGCAGCCGCGGACGCCGAGGGCTTCGCCGCCCCACTTTCCGGTGACCAGCGACCACGCCAGCAGACCGTGCAGCAGCGTACTGCCGAGGCTGATCAGCAGCAGCGGCCGTGGTCTGCCCAGGGCATTGCAGAAGGCATGGAAGGTCCGGTAGAAGAGCACCGCCGGCATGCCGATGGCGAGCATCGCCAGGTAGTCGCGGGCCTTGTCCTCGACCGCCGGGTCGATCCGCGACAGCGCGAACAGCGGCGCCGGGTGCAAAAGAATATAGACCCCCGGCGCCGCCAGCAGCAGCGCCAGCCACCACGCTTGCTGCAGCGCGGCGGCGATCTCCGCCTGCCGGCCGGCGCCCTGCAGGTGGGCGACGGTCGGTGCGATCGCCTGCAGAATGCCGGCCAGGGCGAAGAGCACCGAGATGTAGATGCCGCCGCCGACCGCTACCGCCGCCAGATCATCGGTCCCGTAGTGGCCAAGCAGGGCGGTGTCGATGATCATCATCCCCATCGACGCCAGCTGCGCGATCAGGATCGGCGTCGCGTGCGCGACAATCAGACGGGACTGCTGGGCGAACATCGGCGGGAAAGCGGTTCGGGGCCGCCAAGGCTACCCGATTTTGCCCCGAGTAGGGCCCCGCTTTGAAAGATGCGCCCGGATCTACTGGCGTTTGGCCTTTGGGCATCAGGGCAACGACAAAATGCCTGCAGCCAGCGGCGCCGCCGCTTGCGAAGCCATCGAGACCGCCAGAATGCCAGCCCTGAAGCATGAATGC
>DPSD01000033.1:948-6340 GCA_003538495.1 Accumulibacter sp. | reverse complement strand
GGCGGAACTTGTCTCTGCGATGATCACCCTTGGGCTGTCCGCCGTCGGTTGCGCACCCTGCCGTCAGCGACGTGACCATCCCCGCCATGCGGTATCGCCACCACCAGCGGGTGGATTTCATTCCTGCGCGCCCCCGGGGATTGATCCCGACCTGTTCTGCCGGCGCCCTCTGGCGGCACACGGGCGAGCCGCGATGCTCATTGAGGCGTCGATTGTACATGCCTGGTGGTGCGATTTCGTGAACGCCGCCTGCACCGGCCCGGCGAAGCGCTCTCTGGCGCAGCTCTGGTCGTCTTGGCGCCCGGCGCGGCGCTTACTCCTTGATCGCGACCTGGACCGAGGTGAGAATCGTCAGGGCGGCCTGCGCGTGTTCGGCGGCGTCTCGGCCGAGGCCGGTGAGATAGCCGCCATCCATCTGCGTGACCAGTCCCTTGCGATGCAGCCGCAGGGTGGCGGCGATGATCTGGGGGTCGGCGATCTTGTGGATCTTGATGCCCTGCTGGGTGTTTGCCAGATCGAAGCGGACCAGGGTATTGAGCTCATTGACCAGATCGGGCGTGAAGGGCATGGCAAGTCCTCGTTCGGTAAAGGCAGCGTTGATCTCCGGGGCTCCATTCTAGCGCGAGCCGCGGCCGGCGCTGTCAGGAACTGCACGAGAGCATCGAGCAGCCCGCCTTGTGTCGCGCCCAGTCGGGCCGTTTGGCGCTGAAGGCGTCGCGCCCGGGTTGCTCGTCGTAGGGGTGGCGGAGGACCTCGTGCAGCTCGTGAAGCATCCCGGTGTCACCCTGTTCGGCGCGGTCGATGGCTTCCTGCGCCAGATAGTTGCGCAGCACGAAGCGCGGGTTGACCTGGTTCATCGCGGCGACGCGCTGTGCGGCAGGCTGTCCGTCCTGCCGCAAGCGAGCGCCGTAGCGCGCCAGCCAGCGCGAGAGGTCGGGCGAGAATCGATCGCGGAGTTCGGCACGGTAGAAGGCGTGGTGTACAACGTCCGGGTCCGGCCGGTCGATATCCATCTGCGCCATCTGGCGGAAGAACGAGGTCATGTCGATCTCCGCCAGACGCATCAGTTCGAAGAGGTCGTCGAGCAACTCGCCGTCGTCGTGAGTCCAGCCGAGAAAACCGAGCTTGCCGGCGAATGCCGCACAGAATTCGCCCGAGTAGACCACGTCGTAGCGTTCTATGCCGGCTGCCAGATCGCCCGGCGTCGGCAGCAGGGGCGCCAGGGCGCTGGCCAGTCGTTCGAGATTCCAGCGGGCGATCGCCGGCTGCCGGGCAAAGCAGTAGCGTCGGCTGGAGGCGTCGGTGGTATTCGGCGTCCAGCCCGGATCGAAGTTGTCGACCCAGCCGTAGGGACCGTAGTCGATGGTCAGGCCGACGATCGACATGTTGTCGGTATTCATCACCCCGTGCACGAAGCCGACGCGCAGCCAGTGCGCCAGCAGGCGGGCCGTGCGCTCGCAGACCTCGGTGAACCAGGCGCGCAGCCGCTGCTCCGGTGCGAGCGCCCGAGCGGCCAACTCGGGGAAGTCGCGGGCGATGGTGAAGTCGACCAACCGGTGCAGCAGTTCGCGTTCGCCGCGGGCGGCGAGCAGCTCGAAATGTCCGAAGCGGGTGAACGAAGGGGCGACCCGGCAGACCACCGCACCCGGCTCGGCAACTGGATGGCCGTCGTAGAACATGTCGCGAACGACTGTTTCGCCGGTGCCGACGAGACTCAGCGCGCGCGTCGTCGGCACGCCGAGGTGATGCATCGCCTCGCTGCACAGAAACTCGCGCAGCGACGAGCGCAGGACCGCGCGCCCGTCCGCCCGACGCGCGTAAGGGGTCGGGCCGGCGCCCTTGAGCTGCAGTTCGAAGCGCAGCCCGTGGCGGTTGATTGCTTCGCCGAGCATGATCGCCCGGCCGTCGCCGAGCTGCCCAGCCCACTGTCCGAACTGATGGCCGCCATAGCAGGTAGCGTAGGCGACCATCCCCGGCAACAGCGCGTTGCCGGCCAGTGCGGCGAGCAGTTGCGGCGTTGCCATCGCCTCGTCGTCGAGATCGAGCGCCGCGGCCACCTCGCGCGAATGGGCGAGCAGCGTTGGTGCAGCGACCGGCGTCGGGGTCACCGGCGACCAGCACGCGCCGAAGACCTGTCGCGGTGCGTTGCCGTGCTCGGTGTCACCCGGCAACTCGCGCACGAAGCGGTTATCGAAGGTCAGCATCCGCGGCAGCGGCTGCTGGCCGGCTGGAGGTGGCCAGGTGTCGGGCAGCGAGCAGCCATCCAATCAACCCTGCCTGACCAGGTCGACGATCTTTGCGCTGTCCAGCGACCTGGCCCTGGCCTGCATTTCGGGCAGATAGCGGTCGTGCAGGCTCCTGGCTTCCCCGACCATGCCGTCGAAGGCCTCGCGCAGCATCTGCGTCGAGAAGCTGCGCCCGCCGGCGTAGTAGCGTCTGGCAACGTGGCCCAGAGCGTAGGTGGTGGCGAAACTCATCCCCGAGCTGACGGCCTGCTTGCCAAGGCCGCGCAGGAGGCCGCCACCGACCTTGCCGAGCAGGCCGCCGAGCAGCTTGCGCCCGGCCTGTTCGAGATACTGCGACGTCAGCCCGACGCCGACGGTGGCCAGGAAGTCCTTGATATGCCCACGGTCGAGTTCGAAACCGCAGGACTTGCCGATGCGATAGACCAGCTTCATCTGCAGCGGGATGATGGCCATCGTCGACAGCGATTCCGGGAGGAGTTCGAGGGCACCGTTGAGGATCGCGGCATTGAGGATGATCTTGTCCATCTCGGCCTCGCTGATCGTAGACGCATATCCGGCGGGGCTGGCTGCCGGCGCAGGCGCCGGGTTTGCCTTGGCGCTGCCGGAGCCGCTTCCCCACGCCTCCGACTCGTCTTCGGTACCGACCGTTTCTACCGGCAGAGTGGCGATCGCTTCGGCTCGCCGGCTGTAGGCTGCCGACTGCTGCGCGTCGAGCGCCAATGCGTTGCGCAGTTCGCCGAGAAAAGCCTGCTCGGCAGCGGACTGCACGGCGTCGGCGTCGCACACGCAGACCGCCATTTCAAAGGCCAGCTGCCGCGCCTCGGGTGTCGTCAGCGTCGCCGCCGTGTCAGTCAGCGAGACGCGCTTGAGCAGCACGTCCTGGTACAGCGCAGCGAGATTGATCGATCCTTCGCCAGTCAGCGCGTCGGCGATGCGCTTGATCTCGGCGCGCTCGGAGTCGTCCTTGTGTCCGTCGGCAAAGGCCGCCATCAGGCTGATGGCGAGGATTGCTTGCTGCTCGTGCTCGTTCATGGGTGGTTTCTCCGGTGAAGTGGCTTTGGGCACGGCGAGTATCGAGAAGTTTCACGCCGCAAGCAAGGCGCAGCGCGGCGCTGGTCAGCGCGTCGGCAGACGCACGGTCACGCTCAGGCCGCCGCCGGCGGCATCGCCGAGCACGACCTCGCCGCCGCAGGCGGCCGCGATTCGCCGCACGATCGCCAGCCCCAGCCCGCAGCTGCCGTCGGTTGCGCGCGCGGGTTCGAGCTGGGCAAAGGGCTCCAGCGCCCGCTCGCGATCGCTGCCGGCGATTCCGGGTCCGTGGTCCCGGACGCATAGCGTGGCCAGCGCGTCGCCGGCCGTCCGCAGCACGACTTCGACCGGCGGCGCTCCATGCTGCAGTGCATTGTCGATCAGGTTGTCGAGCAGTCGCTGCAGAGTGCCGGCGGCGATCGCGACCTGGCACGCTGCCGCGGCCTCGCTGACGGTCAACTCGACCGGCCGACCGAGTTCGCGCTGGCGAGCGACTTCGTCGCGCAGCAGGGCGGCGATAGCCACCGGCGCAGGTGCCGCGGCGATTCCCTCGCTGCGCAGGAAGGCCAGGCACTGACCGACGATCCGCTCCATGTCGTCAACGTCGCGCGCCAGGCCAGCGCGTTCGGAATCGTTTTCGAGCAGCGCCAGGCGCAGCCGCAAGCGGGCCAGCGGTGCCCGCAGGTCGTGCGTCAGACCGGCGAGCATTTCTCGCCGCTCGGCGGCGATGCTGGCCAGCTGCTCCAGCATGGTGTTGTGGCGTTCGGCCAGGCGTCTGACTTCACGCGGACCGCCAGGCGTCACCTTGCGCGCAGCGCCGTCACCGGTTGCCGCGACCGCTTCGCCGAGCCGGGCCAACGGGCCGACGATGCCCTTGACGAAGGCCCCGGCAATCAGCAGCACCGCCGCCAGGGTGATCGCCAGACCGAGCCACAGGTCGGTGGGCAGGGCCTGCGGTTCGAAGCGCGGCGACGGCAGGATCAGCCACCAGCGCTCGTTGCCGGCCATGAAGCCGATCCACAGGCCGCCGCGGGGACCGAGCCGGATGTGCACCGGCTCGCCAAGCCGGTCGGCAAGGTCGGCGGCAAGGCGATCGGCAAAGTGGAATTGCGGTTGATCGTCCGGCACGCTGCTGTCGTCCGGACGCAACAGCAGGTCGTGCGCGCCATGATCGGCGGCGAGGCGCCGACGGCTCTCGTCGTCGAGGCGTGGCAGAACGATCTGCAGCAGGTGCATCTGGCCGGCGATCAGCTGCACCGTCTGGCTGACGTGCGAGTTGCGCCGAAAATGGCCGATCAGGGAGAAGGTCGCGGCCTCGGCGGCGACGATCACCGCGATGACCAGCAAGACCGTTCGACCCGCGAACGACGAAGGAATCAGCCGCGGCAGGAAGCGTCTCATCGGTCTGTGCGGTGCGCGTGATCCGGACTGGCGTCGCTGTTGGCGTCGGGAACAAAGACATACCCGACACCCCACACCGTCTGCAGGTAGCGGGGATGCGCGGGATCGACCTCGATCACGCGGCGCAGTCGGTGGATCTGGACATCGATCGCGCGGTCGAAGGATTCGGTCGTTTCGCCGCGGGTCAGCTCGAGCAGGCGCTCGCGCTTCATTGGCCGCGCGGCGTTGCCGACCAGCGCGTTCAGCAAGGCGAATTCGCCGCTGGTCAGCGGCACCCGGCGACCCTTGGTGGACAACTGGCGGGCGCGCCGGTCGAGCCGCCACTCGCCAAAGGCCAGCACCCCGTCGCCGGTATCCGGCGTCGTCGGCGAGCGGCCGGCGCGGCGCAGCACGGCCTCGATGCGGGCGATCAGTTCGCGCGGATCGAACGGCTTGCCGAGGTAATCGTCGGCACCGCTGTCGAGCCCAAGCACCCGATCGGCGGCTTCGTCGCGGGCGGTGAGCATGATCACCGGCAGCGTCTCGCCGCGGGCCCGCAGGCGTCGGCAGGCGGCGAGGCCGTCTTCACCGGGGAGCATCAGGTCGAGCACCAGCAGTTGCGGCTGGTAGCGCGCGAGGAAAGCGTCGAGTTGGCCGCTGTCGGGCAGCAGCAGGGTGTCGAAGCCATGCCGGCCAAGGTAGGTGGCGAGCAGCTGGCGCAACTCGGCGTCGTCGTC
>DPSD01000033.1:528-676 GCA_003538495.1 Accumulibacter sp. | reverse complement strand
GGCGCAACTCGGCGTCGTCGTCGATCACAAGAATCTTTTTCATGGTTTTCATCACTCTGGCCACGCCTGTCATTCTATGCCGTCAGGCGATATCGGCTGGCCGCAGGAGAAAATTTACAGCGCGCTGCGCCAGCGACGAAGTCGGCTG
>DPSD01000033.1:0-209 GCA_003538495.1 Accumulibacter sp. | reverse complement strand
GCGACGAAGTCGGCTGGCTGGTGTCCGATGGTCGCGGGCGTGACGCGGCCAGGCCTCGGCCCCCGGGCGGTCATGGCTGCTGCCAGAAGCTTCCCACAGGGCGTCGAGCGGGATACAGTCGCACCGGGAGCGGGTCGGGCCGGGGCAACGATGAGGGGTGAGCGATGCGAGTCATGAGTGGGCTGGACGGCGCTTTTCTGCACCTGGAA
>DPSD01000036.1:7173-8982 GCA_003538495.1 Accumulibacter sp. | reverse complement strand
ACGAATCGGGCAAGCGGGTCACCGGGATCACCTGGCAGAAGGTGCCGCGCGAGGGCAGCCAGGCGACGCACCCTGGCGTCTATTGCCTGCGCACCAATCAACTCGACTGGGATGAAGAGCGGCTCTGGCGCACCTACACCCTGCTGACTGACCTGGAGAGTGTGTTTCGCAGCCTCAAGAGCGAGCTGGGCTTGCGGCCGGTCTACCATCACAAGGAAGATCGCGCCGACGGCCATCTGTTCATTACCGTGCTGGCCTACCAGTGTGTGCAGTTCCTTCGCGTAAAGCTGAAGGCGGCGGGGATTCATGACAGTTGGGCGACCTTGCGCGACACGCTCTCAGTTCAACGCCGGGTGACGACGACTTTCCGGCAACGCGATGGCCGCACGCTGCATGTCCGCAAGGCCACCGGCGCCGAGCCCGAGCTAATGGCGATCTATCGCGCCTTGGGCGTCAACCCAGACCCCGGAGGAACCCGAAAACTGGTCGCCTGACACGACATTACGCGCTTGTTGTGCCACTAGAGATTAAGATGTCTTTCAAGTGGCTGATTATGAGAGAGTTTTTTTGGTATGTTAAACATCGGTTAGTATTCGGTACAGGCACAAGCAAGGCAATCGTCAGAAAATTAGATCATGTGCGCTCTGGCGCCTTGTTCCGAGAACGGCAAGACGTCGTTCAAAACCGAGACTCCTCGCCCGGCGGCGGACGGGCGATCGCCGTGTCGACCACTTCCCGGGGGCAGATGCAGCACGAAGCCTTCGACGAAATCGTATGCGTAGCGACCGATATGGTTGCTGCGTCGCTGGCCAATGCGGGTGGTTTTCGATCCGAAACGATGCCCGGCGAACAGCCAGCGAGGGCCGGTTCGTAGCTGTTCAGCACGCGGCTGGCGTCAAGCCTTGCCTCGTGCTCGCCGTCAAGCAACGGGGGTTGGAAACGATGCCGCAGCGCCGCCAATGCCCCTCCAGGCCGATACGAACCGCAACGTCATTGGCGCGCATCGTCCGTTTGGTCTGAAGCAGGCCATCCAGGTGGATCGTACGGGCCGGCTCGCCTTCGCTATCAACCGTCTCGGCAAAGAATTGCAACGTTCGTAACTCTCGGCACCGGCCTTGAAGATGATGCCCCCAAACGCATCGGCCACGGGGGTGGCGGGCACCAGCAAGTCGATATCCGTTGTCGGGCGGTAGTAACCGTGCGCAAAAAGCGCGTGGCCGCCGGCAGGTAGTCGGCCTGGTGCCGATTCAAGGCTTCGACGAGTGCCTTGAGGTCTGCCAGGGTCGCCAGTCGGCTGTACCCTTCGATCAGCGGCGCGTCAGCGCGCCTTGGGCCATGCCGTCGCCCAGGCAACAGTCCAGCTGGTAGCGATTGGCGTCTGCATGGGTGTTGAAGGGGAGCCACCATCAGCCAACAGCGCTGCGGAAAGCGTGAATCCTTTCGGACGCTCTTGGCGATCACCAACGGTGCCCAACCGTGCGCGTAGCGGGTCGCTTGGCAGATGGCAGCGTGACGAAAGGGAGCGAGCGATGAATAGGGTATGCGTGGGATTGGGCCGTGTCAGGGCTCGGCTCGCCCGAAAAGCTCATCGAGAGTCGCGCCGTCAAGCACGCGATCCAGCCAGCCATCGATCTGCGCGAGGGAGGCCGCGGAGATTGCGGCCAGGACATGCGGCGGGACAGTCCCGAAACGTTTCTGGAGCAGCTTCTGCAAGGCCAGCGCCTCGCCTTCGGCCTTTCCCTCGGCCTTGTAGGCGTGCGCCCATTCCTCGAGTCGTTCCGCCAACATGACATTCAGCTCCTGTAGATC
>DPSD01000036.1:6684-6819 GCA_003538495.1 Accumulibacter sp. | reverse complement strand
CCTTGCGCATCAATGTCGCCCGAATCCAGAGGGCGAACATCCGGCGCAGATCCGGCCGTTCGACCAACCACTCATCGAGCAGACCGAGCAAGACACCGATGGCTGCGGGGGACGCCGGGTGTTCGATGCGGAAGA
>DPSD01000036.1:6133-6395 GCA_003538495.1 Accumulibacter sp. | reverse complement strand
ACGAGGTTCTTGAGCGAGGCCAGTTCGCTGTCCGGGTACGAATTCTCGTCGATCAGCAGGTACCTCAGCCGCGGTTTGTACTGCTCGACCAGTCCGGGGACCGGCGGAATCAAGTCGAAGACGTCGGTTGCCGCGCGCCAGTGCTGACTGCCGTTGTACAGAACGATCGGCAGTACCGGGGGCAGCCGGCCGTCGGCCAGCACCTCGCCGCGCTTGACCAGGTCCTGATAGAGCAGCCCGACGTAGACCATCATGCGCAGCG
>DPSD01000036.1:4374-5813 GCA_003538495.1 Accumulibacter sp. | reverse complement strand
TGTCGACGCTGCTCTGGAATTCGAGCAGCAGATAGAGGTAGACCCATTCGCCACCGACTCTGACTCGCCAAACGACGTCGTCGGCGCGATGACGAAAGTCTTCACTGATATAGCTGCCGGGGACCCGCTCGAGGGTGCTGTAATCGAGGCTGTGCAGCCACTCATCCGGAACGAAGCCGATGATCAGGTCGCGCACCAGTTCCGGAGTCGAAAAGAGAAATTTGTAGCCGGTGTCGTGATCCTTGCGCATGGTCGAATGTTATCAGGCCGGCGACGGTCGGAAACAGTCGTCGGCAGCCACGCGACACAGCACCGCCCGGCGCCCCCATAAACCCGAACAAGGCCCGCTCAAAGCTGATACTCCTCCCCCGGCGGTGCGCCGGCGATTGCCATGTCGACCGCTTTGCGGGTCAGCTGCGGCGCGAAGAGCTCGATGAAATCGTATTCGTAGCGACGGATGTGGTTGCCGCGGCGCAGGCCGATGCGGGTGGTGTTCGAGCCGAAGAGATGCTCGGCGGGCAGCGCCTGCAGGCCGGCGTCGCGGGCCGGGTCGAAGGCCATGCTGGCGATGATCCCGAGGCCCAGGCCAAGGCTGACGTAGGTCTTGATGACGTCGGCGTCGATGGCGGTGAGCACCACGTTGGGCGTCAGCTGCGCCAGCTCGAATGCCTTGTTGATCCGCGAGCGACCGGCGAAGGCCGAGTCGTAGGTGATCAATGGCCAGCGCGCCAGGGCCGCCAGCGACAAGCGGGTCTCGCCGAGAATCGGATGCCCTTCGGGGGCGATCACGCAGTGCACCCACTGGTAGCAGGGCAGCATCAAGAGCTGCGGGTACTGGTCGAGCGCTTCGGTGGCGATGGCGATGTCGGCCTCGCCTTTCAACGCCCATTCGGCGATCTGCGTCGGATGCCCCTGGCGCAGCGACAGGCGGACCCTGGGGTGCCGGTCGACGAAGTTCTTGACCACGCCGGGCAAGGCGTAGCGCGCCTGCGTGTGCGTGGTGGCGATGACCAGACTACCCGAGTCGCCGCCGGCGTACTCCTCACCGACGCGCCGGATGTTCTCGGCATCGCGCAGGATGCGCTCGGCGATTTCGAGTACCGCCCTGCCCGGCTCGGTGACCGCCGTCAGGCGTTTGCCGCTGCGCTCGAAGACGGTCACCCCGAGTTCGTCTTCGAGCAGCTTGATCTGCTTGGAGATCCCCGGCTGCGAGGTGTAGAGCGCCGCGGCGGCCTCAGAGACATTGAGTCCGCGGCGCGCCACTTCGACGAGATAGCGCAGTTGCTGGAGTTTCATCGTCGCCCTTAATCGCCATTGGTTATAAGAATCTAACTGAATATTCTTTTTCGATCAAATCGGGGGCTGCTACCATTCGCGCTCCTTTTCGCTGTGGCGTGTCACTCATGGACTGGATGTTCACCTTGTCGGGTTTTGTCGTC
>DPSD01000036.1:3059-4054 GCA_003538495.1 Accumulibacter sp. | reverse complement strand
TCGTCGGCGCTATCGTCGGTCTTACCGGCGTTGGCGGCGGCTCGCTGATGACGCCGCTGCTGGTGCTGGTCTTCGGCATCTACCCGGCGACGGCGGTCGGCACCGACCTCCTCTACGCGGCGATCACCAAGGCCGGCGGCACCGTGGTGCACGCCCGAAAGGGGCACGTCGACTGGCGCGTCACCCGGCTGCTGGCGACCGGCAGCATCCCGGCGGCGGCGCTGACGATCTGGGCGCTGTCCTTCCTGCCCAAGCAGAGCGCCGAGGTCTCGCACATCATGTCGGTCTCGCTGGGCGTCGCCCTGCTGCTTACCGCGTGCTCGATCATTTTCCGCCACAAGCTGCAGGACCATGCGCTGGCGCACGCCGGCGACAGCGCGCACACGCAGTTGCGGGCGCCGATCACCATCGCTTTTGGCGCGCTGCTCGGCGTCCTGGTGACCGTCTCGTCGGTCGGCGCCGGGGCACTCGGTGTCGCCGTACTCTTCTATCTTTACCCGCGGCTGCCGACGATCCGCATCATCGGCAGCGACGTCGCGCACGCGGTGCCGCTGACGCTGGTCGCCGGCCTCGGACACTGGCTGCTCGGAAGCGTCAACTGGACGCTGCTCGGCAGCCTGCTGCTCGGTTCGCTGCCCGGGATCTGGCTCGGCAGCCATGCCTCGGCCAGGGTTCCCGACCGCATTCTCCGCCCGATCCTGGCGTTCATGCTGGTCTTGATCGGCGGCAAGCTGATCGCCCAGTAGCGAGCCGACGGCCCCACCCCGGCCACGGCGCAGCCAGAGCCTCATCCATCAATAACAGGAGCGACCCATGTATCGCTACGACCGTACCGACCAACAACTGATCGACGAGCGCGTCAAGCAGTATCGCGGGCAGATCGCACGCCATCTGGCCGGCGAACTCTCGGAGGACGAACTGCGTCCGCTGCGCCTGCAGAACGGCCTCTACATCCAGCGGCACGGCCCGATGCTGCGCATCGCCATCCCCTACGG
>DPSD01000036.1:941-2717 GCA_003538495.1 Accumulibacter sp. | reverse complement strand
CACTTCACGACGCGCCAGAACATGCAGCTCAACTGGCCGCAGTTCGAGGAGACGCCGGAGATCCTCGCCGAACTGGCGAGCGTCGAGATGCACGCCGTACAGACCTCGGGCAATTGCGTGCGCAACATCACCACCGACCACTTCGCCGGCGTCGCCCCGGACGAACTGGAGGACCCGCGCCCGTACTGCGAGCTGCTGCGGCAGTGGTCGACCTTCCATCCCGAGTTCGCATTCCTGCCGCGCAAGTTCAAGATCGCGGTCAATGCGGCGGCGACGGATCGCGCGGTAATCCGCGCGCACGACATCGGCCTCGACCTGGTCAGCGACGAACGTGGCGAAACCGGCTTCCGGGTCTTCGTCGGTGGTGGCCTCGGGCGCACGCCGATCCTCGGCAAGCCGATCAGCGACTTCCTGCCGCGCCGGCATCTGCTCTCGTACCTCGACGCCATCCTGCGGCTGTACAACCGCTACGGCCGCCGCGACAACATGTACAAGGCGCGCATCAAGATCCTCGTGCAGGCGCTCGGCGCCGAGGAGTTCGCGCGCCAGGTCGAAGCCGAGTGGGCGCAGCTGCGCGACGGCGAGACGACGGTCACCGACGCCGAGTTCGCGCGCCTTGCCGACCATTTCGCGCCGCCGGCCTGGCTGACGCTGCCGGCTGAAGATCCGGCGCATGCCGCGCGCCTGCACACCGACAAGGCTTTCGCCAACTGGGTCAGGCGTTGCGTGCATGCCCACAAGACGCCGGGCTACGCCGCCGTGACGCTGTCGCTGAAGGCGCCTGGAGTCAATCCCGGCGACATCACCGAGCAGCAGATGATCGCCGTCGCCGACCTCGCCGATCGCTTCAGCTTCGGCGAGCTGCGCGTCAGCCACGAGCAGAACGTGGTGCTTGCCGACGTCGAACAGCGCGATTTGTACGACGTCTGGCAGATCGCCCGCAGCCACCGCCTGGCGACGGCCAACATCGGTCTGCTGACCGACATGATCTGCTGCCCGGGCGGCGACCTGTGCGCGCTGGCCAACGCACGCTCGCTGCCGATCGCCGCGGCGGTACACGACCGGTTCGACAACCTCGACTATCTGTACGACATCGGCGACATTTCGCTCAACATCTCGGGCTGCATGAACTCCTGCGGCCACCACCACGTCGCCAACATCGGCATTCTCGGCGTCGACAAGAACAACGAGGAGTGGTACCAGATCACCGTCGGCGGCCAGCAGGGCAACGCCGCCGCGATCGGCAAGGTGATCGGCCCGTCGTTCTACGCGCAGGAAGTGCCGGAGGTCATCGAAGCGCTGATCACGGTCTATCTCGAACAGCGAACCGCCAGCGAGCGCTTCATCGACACCTGGCAGCGGCTCGGCGTCGAGCCGTTCAAGGCCCGCGCCTACGCCGGCCGCGACCGTCGCCGTACCGCCAAGGTCGAGCCAACAGAAAGGGAAGTGGTCAATGCCTAGGATCATCAGGAACGAGCAGATCGTCGACGACAACTGGCAGGTGCTGACGCTCGCCGAAGGCGAAACGCCCGCGTCGGTCGCCCTGCCCGCCGAAGCGGTGCTGCTGCCGCTGTCGGTGTGGCTGGCGCGCCGGGACGAGGTCGTCGCCGCGCACCGGCAACTTGGCGTCTGGCTGGACAGCGACCAGGGCCCCGAAGAGCTGGCCGACGACATTGACCGTCTGGCGGTGATCGGCGTCAATTTCCCGAAGTTCACCGACGGCCGCAGCTACTCCAGCGCCCGCCTGCTGCGCGAACGCTATGGCTACGGCGGTGA
>DPSD01000036.1:467-688 GCA_003538495.1 Accumulibacter sp. | reverse complement strand
ATTTCCCGAAGTTCACCGACGGTCGCAGCTACTCGACCGCCCGCCTGCTCCGCGAACGCTATCGCTACACGGGTGAAATCCGGGCGCTTGGCGACGTCCTGCAGGATCAGCTGTTCTACATGCGCCGCTGCGGCATCGACGCTTTCGCGCTGCGCGCCGACAAGGACATAGAACAGGCGCTGGCCGGCTTGCGCACCTTCAGCGACAGCTACCAGGCGGCG
>DPSD01000036.1:0-175 GCA_003538495.1 Accumulibacter sp. | reverse complement strand
GTGTTCAGCAACACCTACCAGGCGGCGGTCGACCAGCCGCAACCGTTTTTCCGCCGGCGCGGCGCCCAGGAGGCGGCATGAGCGTGCACGTCAATCTCGACGACCAGGCGCTGCTCACCGCGGTCGCCACCAAGGTCGACGCGGCGCGCCGCTTGTTGCGCGAGATCGCCGACGA
>DPSD01000310.1 GCA_003538495.1 Accumulibacter sp. | reverse complement strand
GCGGTGCGATCGACATCGAGTGCGGCAACACCACCCAGACGATATCGCGCCGCGCCGACTTCGATTTCAGCCTGATGACCTTTGTCGATGGCGCCAGCTTGCTGTACCGCAGCGGCGAGAATCCGAAATCACTGGACGATATCAAGGGGCAGCGCATCGCAGTGGTGAGCGGAACGACAACTGAAAAGGCGATGGAAAAGCTGGTGGCGGCCGAAAAGCTGGGAATTCAGCTGATCAAGGTCAAGGACCATAACGAAGCCCTGGCGGCGCTGCAGAACAAGACAGCAACGGCGTACGCAGCCGATCGCACGGTATTGATCACCACCGCCCTGCTTGGCGGGGAAGGCAAGGCCTATACGGTCGCGGAAAACCAGTTCACCTACGAACCCTATGGGCTGATGATGCGCCGCGACGCCGAGTTGCGACTAGCCGTCGATCGCACGCTGGCACAGCTATATCGCAGCGGCGAGATCGGCCCGGTCCTCCAGAACTGGTTCGGGCCGCTCGGCAAGCCCGGTGAAGTGCTGACGGTGATGATTCTGCTGAACGGCCTGCCGGAGTGAACTGAAGCGGTCGCCAGCGAGCGCTCGCGCCGGCTCGGGGGTCCGGAGACGGATCTCCACCCAGCAATCCCGGCCTGACCGATGCCCACGCAGGCAAGACCCGGCAACGGCAAGAGCCACAACCCGCTTCGGCCTTTCGGAAGGTAACCCGCCGGCTGGCGTCTTCCGGGCAGCCGCGCCATCAGGAGCACTCCATGTCGGCACCAGGCAGCGTCCTCTTCAAGCCCATCGGCATCGGACGACTGGTCCTGCCCGGACGGCTTTTCAAGACCGCCACCGCGGAAACGCGAGGCACAGCAGACGGCCTTGCCACCGATGCGGTGGTCGACTTCTACGTGCCGATCGCCCGCGGCGGCACGCCGCTGATCATCACCGGCAACATCTACGTCAGCCGCGACGGCAAATCGGCACCGCTGCAACTGGGCGTCGACGACGACGACAAGATCGCCGGTCTGGCGAAGGTGGTCGATGCCGTGCACGCGCAGGGGGCGAAGTTCTTTGCCCAGCTCAACCATTGCGGGCGCCAGGTGATCCCGCGTTTTGCGCAGTCGCCCGAGGCGTTTTCCGCCTCCGACGTGAAGGACCTGCTGACCGGTACCAGACCGCTGCCGCTGACGCCGGCACAGATCCAGCGCCTGGTCGGGCAGTTCGCCGATGCCGCCGAGCGCTGCCAGCGCGCCGGCTTCGACGGAGTCCAACTGCATTCGGCCAACGGTTACCTGCTGAGCCAGTTCCTGACGCCCTACACCAATCGGCGCAGCGACCAATACGGCGGCTCGTTGGAGAACCGCACGCGCTTCATCCGCGAGATCATTCAGGCCATCCGCACCCGCCTCGGCCCGGGTTTTCCGGTGATCGTCAAGATGAACGGCTCCGACTGGCTGCCGCTGCGCGACGGCCTGAAGACCGGCGAACTGGTCGAGGCGGCCGTAATGCTGCAGCAAGCGGGCATCGACGCGGTCGAAATCTCGGTCGGACACTACGAGTCGGGGTTTCCGATGGTCCGTGGCACTTTTGATCTTTGCCTGCGCAACATGCTGGAGGGCAGCATGCGCTACCTGCCACCGCTGCGCCGCACTCTGCTGCGGGTTTTCCGGCCGCTGGTGACGCTGGCCAGCAACCTGCTCTGGAAGAGACGCCAGGGCTATAATCTCGACTACACGCCGCAGTTCAAGCAGCGGCTGGCCATTCCCGTGATCTGCGTCGGCGGCTTTCGCACCCGCGAAGCGATGGAGGCAGCGATCAGCGCCGGCAAGTGCGACGCCGTCTCGGCCGGCCGCGCCTTCATTGCCGACCCCTACTTCTACCGCCACATTCGCGACCAGCAGCCCGGACCACTCTGCGTCGATTGCAACGCCTGTGTCGGCCATCTCGGCGCCCAGCCCGCCGAGTGCTACCACCCGCTAGTCAAAGCCGAGAAGGATGCGATGCTCGCTCGCGAGACGCTGTCGGGCACCTAGAATGAGAACGGGAACCAGCGCCTGGCGCAACGCGCGCGCTTGCCAGCCGGACTGTCGACGACGTTGCCAGACGAGGGGCGTGGTTCGCGAAGAAGCCATGACTTACATGTTGTCCTGGACAATATCGTGTGACTGCGCTAACTTTCGGTAGTCAGCGCCCTGACAAGCCAATCTATCGACATTTTTGCCCAGGACAGCATGCCAAGCCAACCAGAAATGAACATCAGTGCTGTCGAGCGCGATACCGGTCTGGGCAAGGACACCTTGCGCGTCTGGGAGCGTCGTTACGGCTTCCCGCGACCGGATCGCGACGACCATGGCGAACGCGTCTACCCCGCCGAACAGGTCGAGCGGCTACGCCTGATGAAGCGCTTGATCGATCAGGGTCACCGCCCCGGTCGGCTGTTTGCCGCCAGCGAGCAGGAGTTTGCCGAGTTGTGCAGGGCATGCGTATCGCCCAGACGCAGCGACCTCGGGCAGCGCGAGGCACTGATCCGCCAGACGATCGAGCTGGTCAAGGCGAACGAAGTCCGCGCTCTGCGCGCCTTGCTCAACCAGGCGATGATGCGGCTCGGCCTGCAACGCTTCGTGATCGAAGTGGTCGCGCCGCTCAATGACGCCGTCGGCGAAGCGTGGATGAGCGGCGAGTTGCAAGTCTTCGAGGAACATCTCTACACCGAACAGGTCAAGTCGCTGCTGCGCCAGGCGATCGGCAGCCTGCCGACAGCCGTCGCAGATCCCCGCATCGTGTTGACGACGCCGCCGGATGAACAACATGTGCTGGGTCTGTTGATGGTCGAGGCCCTGCTCGTACTCGATGGCGCCAGCTGCATTTCACTGGGCACCCAGACGCCGCTGGCAGACATCCGGATGGCCGCCCAGGCGCACGACGCGGACCTCGTCGCGATTTCCCTTTCGGCCGCCTTCCCGGGACGCCAGGTCGGCACGCTGCTCAGCCAGTTGCGGCAAATGCTGCCGGCAAGGGTCGAACTGTGGGTTGGCGGCAGCGGCGCGCAACGCGCGGCGCCCGCCGCCGGCGTCGTACTGCTGCCGACTCTGCCGGCGGCGCTCGAAGCCCTCGAAGCCTGGCGAAGTCGCCATTCCGGCAGCGCCTGAGCGGCCAGTGACCGTCGCTGCGCGTCAGGGCAGATTCGGCCAGCGGCGGCCGGAATAGGCCAAACACGCCGCGCTCACGGCCAACGGTCAGGCAGGTCGGCCTACTCTGCCGCCTTCTGCTCGATCCGCTTGCTGTGGCGGCTCAGGCTGCCACTCAGTTGACCGACGATTTCCGAGGCGGCGTTGATGATCTGGCTTGATCCGAAACCGGCACGGGTCATTTCCTTGTAGAACGATTTCGCCAGGATCCGGGCCACCTGGTCCGGGTTCTGGACGGCGCCCGCCAGCGCGCTGGCAATATCTCGTTCGGCGAACTGCATCAGCGCCAGCTGGGCGAAGCGCGACTTGAGCACGTTCTGCAGTTGCACCACCTGAATCGCCTTGCCGACAAACAGCGCAACCACCTCGAGCAGGTTCAGGTCATGCCGGTTGAAGCGGCGTCCATCCAGATGCCCGCTGATATTGATCACCCCGATGGTCCGGCCATCGACGCCGATCGGTGCGCAAAGCAGGCTTCTTGCGGGATCGTCGGCACGCCGCGCCGACAGGGCGAATTCAGACCGATCGATGTCCTCGACCAGCAAGGCCTCGCCGGTGGCAACCACCCGTCCGGCTATGCCTTCGCCGGGATGGGCGGACTCCCTGTAGGCGGCTGCCGGCAGCGGTCCGCAGCTGCCACAAATGCGCATGCACACGCTTCCCATGTCGTCATCGGCGAGCAGCATCAGCGAGCAGTTTTCGGCGTTGAGCACCTTTGCCGAAATCGCCGCCAGCTGACGCATGTTGTCGTCGAAGCTCCCTTCTTCCAGACAGGTGGAGAGATCCTGGAGTTTGATCAGTGAATTTTCGTGGTCACCCATAATCGTCCCGAGAGAAGCCCGGAAATTCGATTATAGGCGTGAAAACAACGTCTATATCATGGTCTTCCGTTCGCCGGAACGGATTCAAGGGCTCACGGCCCGCCTCGTCAGCGAATGTGTTGATGGATCGCTGCCCCGAAGCCGATGAGCAGGCCCTCCCGGTTCCGGGAAGCTGCGCTAGCGCGCAGGCAGTCGTCGGATCACTGCCAGACCGGCTGGCTGAAGCGCCGCCGCAGGTCATCCGGGATCGGCACGATCTTCATCCGATTGTACTGGTCGGCAATACGCTGATAGGTGCCGTCGGCTTTCACCTCCTCCAGGGCCTTCGCCCACTTCTCGGCTTCGGCGTCGGGCAGGTCTTTCGAGCCCGCGAGGTAGATCTCGCTCCTGCGGACGATCTCGCCGAAGTTCAGCGCCTCGAGGTTGGCACCGACCTCGTGCATCGCGTAGATCACCATCAACCGCGGCGCCAGCCACGCGTCGATCCGGCGTTGCTGTATCAGGCGTGCGTTCAGCCACTCCTCGTGCTGCGGCCGAATGCGCGTGAAGCCACGCTCCTTGAGCAGCGCCTCGGCGCCGGAACCACTCAAGACGCCGATCGGCCGGTCCTTGACCTTGTCGAGGCTCGACACGTCGATACCGGCACCGCCGACGACGACCAGGTCGTCGGTGTAGATCCTGGCCAGCCAGCGATACTGATTCTCTCGCTCCGGGCTGCGGGTCAGGGCCAGGATGCCGATATTCGGCCGGGTCCGGGCAATCCGCTGCGCGGCTTCCCAGGGCATGAACTCGATGAGACCGGTATGCCCGACGCGTTTGGCCATCTCGACCACCACTTCGTAGACAAAGCCCTGCTCGACACCCGGCGTGTCGGCGACGCTGACCGGCGGGATCTGGAAGGTGTAGGGCGGCAGTTCCGCGGCCAGCAGACGCAGTTCCCCGGCCCGCTGTTGCGCCTGCACCCCGGAGTACGGCGCCGACGCCAGCAGCGCGGCGAGGAAAACGATCAGGATGCGCACTGGCGTCCTCCTCAGAAAGTACCGAACATGCCGTCGAGAACGATCACCACGATCATCGCCATCAGCGGGAATGCGACCGCGACCATGAAGATGTCGAAGTACGACTGCTTGTGGTTCAGTCCGCAAATGGCCAGCAGGGTGATTACGGCGCCGTTGTGCGGCAAGGCGTCGAGGCCGCCCGAGGCCAGCGCCGCGACGCGATGCAGGATTTGTGGGCTGATGTTCGCCGCCTGCGCCAGATCGAGGTAGGTCTGCCCGACCGCCTGGAGGGCGATGCTCATTCCCCCCGAAGCCGACCCGGTAATGCCGGCCAGCACGTTCACCACGATCGCCAGGCCGATCACCGGGTTGTCGGTCAGCGACATCAGCCAGTCACGGATGATCAGGAATGAGGCCAGGCTGGCGATCACCGCGCCATAAGCGACCTCGGAACCGACGTTGAGAATCGGCAGCATCGAGCCGAGCGCGCCGTCGGTCAAGGATTGGCGAACGTTGGCGAAGCGCTTCCAGGTCAGTCCGATCAGCACTGCACAGGAAATCAGCATCGCCAGGATGATCGCCCAGGTGCCAGCGACGGCAGAGACAGTCGTCTTGCCGTACTTGGGCAGCGCCAGGTAGTCGGTATCCAGCGAGGGGATGACATACTTGCTGAAGACGAAGTTGAGCACCAGAACCAGGACCACCGGGATGATCGCCACCGCGAACGAAGGCATGTCACCCACCGGTGCCGGCGATGGCGTGGCGGCCGTCGCGAATGGTCCATCGTCGCCGTAACCTTCGCCGGCGATGCGCGCGCGCCGCGCCCGCATCATCAGCCACGCGCTGCCGCAGCCAAACATCAGCAGCCCGGCGATCAGCCCGAGGCCCGGCGCCGCGAAAGCGTCGGTGTGAAAGTACGGCATCGGGATGGCGTTCTGAATCGCCGGGGATCCGGGCAACGCCGACATCGTGAAGGTGAACGAACCGAGCGCGATGGCCGCCGGAATCAGGCGTTTCGGCAGGTTTCCCTCGCGAAACATCTGGATGGCGACCGGGAACACCGCGAAGGCGACGACAAAAAGCGACACGCCGCCGTAGGTGAGAACGCCGCAAGCGAGGATGATGGCGATGATCGCGCGCTCCTTGCCGGTCCATTCGACGATCTTGTGAGCGATGGTCCGCGCGCAACCCGAGTCGTCCATCAGCTTGCCGAAGACGGCGCCCAGCAGGAACAGCGGGAAGAACTTGATCAGGTAGTTGCCCAGCGCGGGCATGAAGACCTGCGTGTAAGTGGCGATGACCGGTGCGTCGAGCCCGCCGAACATCAGGCCGACGATCGCGCAGATCGGCGCGATGATGATCACGTTCCAGCCCCGATAGGCCAGCGCGATGAGCAGCACCAGCGATACCACAATCCCAAGAATCCCGAACACAGGCACCCCCCCTTGACGTGACGTGGGAAATCAGACGCATTCGTACTGCGCGGCGGAGTATCTCCCTCTTTCGCGCGAGCCGTCAATCGAATGTTCGCTCGTTGGTTTTGCGACCGGATTGCGGCGTCGAGCGCGGAGGCCGCGCGGCGTGCTGGTGTAGAATGGCGCCGCGCAAGCGAGAGCCGCCCGCAGGGGCACCGTTGTTCACCGCGCAAGTCTCATGATAGACCCGACGTGGTAGACCGGCCGCTTGCCGGCCAGCCGTTTTCCCTGACTGATGATCCCGACAACGACCCCTTCCCCCTCGCCTGGCCCGGCTCCTTCAACCGACCCCTTCGCCGACTGCCTGGCGCTCGACCAGCGTCGCCTGCGCTCGCTGACGCGCGACCTCCGGCATTTCTTCGGCGCCAAGCGCGAGGCGCGGCTGGCCGAGCGCGACAGCTTGCTCGAACAGTCGCGGGCGGCCGTCGCTGCCCGCCGGGCGCGGTTGCCGAAACCGCTCTTTGCCGACGACCTGCCGGTCAACGGCCGACGCGGCGAAATTGCCGAACTGATCGTTAAGCATCAAGTGCTGATCGTCTGCGGCGAAACAGGCTCCGGGAAGACCACGCAGATCCCCAAGATCTGCCTCGAAATCGGCCGTGGCAGCGCCGGGCTGATCGGTCACACCCAGCCCCGCCGGATTGCCGCGCGGTCGACCGCCGCGCGCATCGCGCAGGAACTGCAGAGTGAGGTCGGCCGGCTGGTGGGTTACAAGATCCGCTTCAGCGATCGCACCTCGCCGGATGCCTTCGTCAAACTGATGACCGACGGCATCCTGCTGGCCGAGACGCAGGGTGACGCCTGGCTCGAGCGCTACGACACCTTGATCATCGACGAGGCGCACGAGCGCAGCCTGAACATCGATTTCCTGCTCGGCTACCTCAAGCAGTTGCTGCCCAGGCGTCGCGATCTGAAGCTGATCATCACCTCGGCGACGATCGACGCCGAGCGTTTTTCGCAGCACTTCGACGACGCGCCGGTGATCGAAGTCTCGGGTCGTCTGCATCCGGTCGAGCTGCGCTACCGGCCGCTGCAGAAGGTCGAGGACGAGCCAGCCGGCGACGATCAGCGCGATCTGTACCAGGCGATCGTTGATGCCTGCGACGAACTGCACTGCGCCGGGCCGGGCGATGTGCTGGTGTTTCTACCCGGCGAGCGCGAAATCCGCGAGGCGGCCGAGGCCCTGCGCAAGCACCACCCGCCGCACACCGAGATCCTTCCCTTGTTCGCGCGGCTATCGGTCGAGGAGCAGGGACGGATCTTCAAACCGCACGTCGGTCGCCGGATCGTGCTGGCAACCAATGTCGCCGAGACCTCGCTGACCGTCCCGGGAATCCGCTACGTCGTCGATTCCGGGCTGGCGCGGATCAAGCGTTATTCGTACCGCAACAAGGTCG
>DPSD01000309.1:4426-4654 GCA_003538495.1 Accumulibacter sp. | reverse complement strand
GTTCGCATCGCCGGCCGCGGAAGTCGGGCCACCGCCACCGGCGGCCCGACTTCCGCGCGTGGCCTATTTCCTGACCGCCTTGCGGTAAGCGTCGTAGACCTGCTGACCGTCCGGACCAGCCTGTTCGAGCCAATCCTTGGTCATCTTGTCGCCGATTCTGACGAGATCCTTTTTCAGATCGGCCGAAGCCGGCAGGACCTTCATGCCGTTCTTCTTCAGCTGCTCGAC
>DPSD01000309.1:0-4144 GCA_003538495.1 Accumulibacter sp. | reverse complement strand
CGTTCTTCTTCAGCTGCTCGACGTACCACAGGGTCTTTTCCTCGGAGATCTTCCAGCCGCGCAGCTCCGCGGCTGCCGCCGCCTTCAGCAGAGCGTCGCGGGTCGGCTGGTCGAGGCTGTCGAACTGCTTCTGGTTCACGATCACCACGTTCTTCGGCAACCAGGCCTGGACGTCGAAGTAATAGCTCAACTGTTCCCAGCTCTTCGAGTCGTAACCGGTCGAGGCTGAAGTGATGTTCGCGGAAACGACGCCGGTGGTCAGAGCCTGCGTCAGTTCGGCGGCCTGCACGGTCACCGGCTGGGCGCCCATCAATTCGATCATCCGGGCGACGGTCGGGCTGTAGGAGCGAATCTTCACGCCCTTGAGGTCCGCCGAAGAACTGAGCGCCACCTTGGAATAGATCCCCTGCGGCGGCCACGGCACCGAGAAAAGGATCTTCAGTCCCTGCCTGGCGAATTTTTCCTCGATCCTGGCGCGCGACGCCTGCCACAGTGCCCTGGCTTCAGGGTAGCTGCTGGCCAGGAAGGGAATGGTGTCGAGGGCGAACAGCGGATCTTCGTTGGCCGCACCGGAAATGATGATCTCGCCGACCTGCGCCTGCCCGCCCTGGACGGCGCGCTTGATTTCGTTGGCCTTGTACAGCGAGCCGTTGGCATGCACCGTGATCTTCAGCTTGCCTCTGGTCGCCGCGTCGACGTCGGCGGCAAACTTCTGGATGTTCTCGGTGTGGAAATTGCTCACCGGATACGGCGTCGGCATGTCCCATTTGGTCTCCGCGGCGGCGGCGAATGCCAGACCAGCGGCAAAGAGGCCGGCCAGGGACTTGCGCAACAGCGGCAAGAGCAGGGAATGCAGCTTCATTTTGTCTCCTCGCATCGCTGGTCTCGGGGGCGTCGCCGCTGACACCAGACCCGGCAGGGTCGCACCACGCGCAACGCGTGCCGGCGGCTGGCAACGCCAGCGCGCCAGCATGGAAGGACGGGGCTTGCTTGTCAAGCAGCGTTCGCGTTCGCAGCCCTGACCTCAGCTGTTGGCAGAAGCGCACGTTCAGACCAACCATGATCCGTCCCCATTCTGGATCAGGCTCCCGACCCGCTGCCGGCATCGGCCAGCAAGCCCTGCGACTCGATGAAGGCAATGATCTCGGGCAGCCCCTCGCCGGTCTTCATGTTGCTGAAGACAAACGGCCGCTCGCCGCGCATGCGGCGGCTGTCCCTGTCCATCACCTCCAGCGAAGCGCCGACCATCGGTGCGAGGTCGGTCTTGTTGATCACCAGCAGGTCCGACCGGGTGATCCCCGGACCGCCCTTGCGCGGGATCTTTTCGCCGGCGGCGACGTCGATCACGTACAGCGTCAGGTCCGAGAGTTCGGGGCTGAAAGTCGCCGCCAGGTTGTCGCCGCCGGATTCGATCAGAACGATCTCGATATCCGGGAAGGCGCTGGTCAGGCGGGCGACGGCTTCGAGGTTGATCGACGCGTCCTCGCGAATCGCGGTGTGCGGGCAGCCGCCGGTCTCGACGCCGAGAATGCGCTCCTGCGGCAGCGCCGCGTGCTGGACCAGAAACTTGGCGTCTTCAGCAGTGTAAATGTCATTGGTCACCACGCCCAGGCTGTAGCGCTCGCGCAGCGCCAGGCACAGGGCCAGGGTCAGCGCCGTCTTGCCGGAGCCGACCGGGCCACCGATGCCGATGCGCAGGGCGGGACGGCGGGTCATTCGGGGATCGCTTGGTGTCATGATCGGAAGAGTCTCGAATATTGCGTTTCGTGGCGGCTGCAGGCCAGCGCCAGCCCGGGGCAGAAGTTGCTCCAGCGTTCCTCGGGCAGATCGAGCGCCTGCTCGACGACGGTCGGGACGCGACTGCCGAGCGCCAGCAGCATCCGCTGCCCGGCGGCCTGCCCGAGCGGCACAGCCTTGAGCGCTGCCATCACCTGGTTTTCGCACCACGACCACAGGTACGCGGTCAGCGAGTCGCGTACCGGGATTTCCCAGACCGCGGCGGCGAGCGCCCAGCCGGCCGGAAAAGAGACTTCAGGCAGCGCGTCGAATTCGGGCGGCACCGGGAAGTCACCAAGCTCGTGCCACAGGCGGCGCAACGAATAGCCCATCTGCACCGTCTCGGCGCGCAGCTCTGATGACTCGCGACTGGCCAGGAAGTCGGCGTTCAGACGCTCCACCTCGCGATGCGCAAGGGCAACCCACGCCCGCTGCAGGCAGGCGACGAGCGGTGCTTCGAAGCGGCCCAGACCCTCCTCCAGCAGGCCGGCGATCCACTCCTGCGCACTGCCCTGATCGCGCACCAGGCCGCTCTCGACCGCCCACTCCAGCCCTTGCGAATAGGAGTAGGCGCCGACCGGCAGTGCCGGGCTGGCCAGTTGCAGGAGACGCGGCAGGACAAGGTTCACGTGCTCGCCAGATCACCTGCTCACTTGAATTCGTGGATCTTCGGCGACGTACGATGCGGTCCGTGCCCGGGATGATGCGCTTCAACAGCCTCGGCGCTGTGTGGCTGCCGGTAGCCATGACCGGCGGCATGCGCATCGCCGTGCGCGGCAGTGCCGTAGGCGCCGCCCTCGGGGTCAAACGGTGCCTCGACCTCGCTGACCTCGCAACCCAGGCCGACCAGCATCTCGGCCAGGACGTGGTCCGGCTGCAGGCGCAGAAAGCCTTCACCGAGTTGCACCGGAACGTGCCGGTTGCCGAGATGGTAGGCGGCGCGTGCCAGCTGCAGTAGATCGCCAGATCGAATTTCAAGCAACATTTCGGCGGCCGCCTCGACCGCGACCACCAGACCGTTGCCGGTCAACAGGCGGTCACCCTGACGCAACACGGTGCCCGATGGCAGGACGTAACCCAGTTCCTCGCCACTGACCAGGATCACCCGCTGGCGGCTCTTGCGCCGGGCGTCGTAAGGCAGCACCAGGCGGAGCACCGGGCCATCGCTGGCGGGGGTCTGGTCATCGGCGAAGGATTCGGCAAAAAGCATGCGTGGCTCAGAACAGGAAGTAACGCTGCGCCATCGGCAGGACACTGGCCGGTTCGCAGGCCAGCAGTTCGCCATCGGCGCGAACGGCATAGGTTTCAGGGTCGACGTCGATCTTCGGCGTCGCGGCATTGTGCACCATGTCCGACTTGCGGAGCTGGCGCGTCTGGCGCACGGCAACCAGGGGTTTGCTCAATTGCAGTGCAACGACCTCGGGATTATCCAGCGCCGCCTGCGAAACAAATGTGACGGAAGTCCGCAGCGCCTTGCCGAAAGCACCGAACATCGGCCGATAGTGCACCGGTTGCGGCGTCGGGATCGAGGCATTGGCGTCGCCCATTGCGGCCGCGGCGATCATCCCGCCCTTGACGATCAGCGTCGGCTTGACGCCGAAGAACGCCGGCTTCCACAGCACCAGATCGGCGAGCTTGCCGACCGCTATCGAGCCGACCAGATCGCTGATCCCGTGCGTGATCGCCGGGTTGATGGTGTACTTGGCGAGATAGCGCTTGACGCGGAAATTATCGTTGTCGCCCGCTTGCGGTCCGGCGGTCGCCGCCGGCGCCGGCAGATGGCCGCGCTGCACCTTCATCTTGTGCGCGGTCTGCCAGGTGCGGATGATCACTTCGCCGACCCGGCCCATCGCCTGCGAATCCGACGACATCATCGACAGCGCGCCGAGGTCGTGCAGGATGTCCTCGGCGGCGATCGTCTCGCGGCGGATGCGGCTTTCGGCAAAGGCGACGTCTTCGGCGATCGCCGGGTCGAGGTGGTGACAAACCATCAGCATGTCGAGATGCTCGTCGATGGTGTTGACGGTGTAGGGCCGCGTCGGGTTGGTCGACGACGGCAGGACGTTGGCCTCGCCGACCGCGCGCAGGATATCGGGTGCGTGCCCGCCACCGGCGCCTTCGGTATGGAAAGTGTGGATCGCGCGGCCCTTGAAAGCGGCCAGCGTCGTTTCGACGAAGCCGGATTCGTTGAGCGTATCGGTGTGGATCGCCACCTGCACGTCCATCTCGTCGGCGACCGACAGGCAGTTGTCGATCGCCGCCGGGGTGGTCCCCCAGTCCTCGTGCAGCTTGAGACCGATGGCACCGGCGCGCACCTGTTCGCGCAGCGGTTCCGGCAGCGAGACGTTGCCCTTGCCGAAGAAACCGA
>DPSD01000046.1:519-3361 GCA_003538495.1 Accumulibacter sp. | reverse complement strand
GCCGATCACCTGCTGACGCTGGCCGACGCGCGCGGCCGCTTCGCCCGTCATCTTCGCCTGTCACTGAACGGCCACGCCAGCGGCGCCAACGCCCGCCTCGCCGTGCAACGCCTGCGCACGCTGCTCGAACCGTACACACCGGGCACTTGCCCGGTACGGATTTCCTACCGCAACGGGGAAGCGGTCTGCGAGCTGCTGTTCGGCGAGGCCAGCCGGGTGCGCCTCGAAGACGACCTGCTGAAGGCGCTGAGCGACTGGTTGAGCAGCGACAACGTCAGCGTCGACTACCCTTGAGTTGATTCAAGCCGATGCACGTGCCGAACGGGAGCTGTCGATGAACGCTACACGCCTGCGCTGGATCAGCGGAGCGCTGCTCGCCAGCGCCCTGTCGCTTGGCTGCGCCGAGAAAGTCAGCCTCGAAAACTACAACCGGCTGCAGGTCGGCCAGTCGTTCGACGAGGTCAAGCTGATCATCGGCGACCCGGCGCGATGCGATGAAGTATTCGGCATCCGCAGTTGCGTGTGGGGTGACGAGCAGCGCGGCATCAAGGTCGCCTTCATGGCCGGGCAGGTCGCCCTGCTCGCGGCGCATAACCTCAAGTGACCACGCCGACGAAAGTGCCGCTGCTGATCGATCAGCTGCTGCTGACCACGGTCAGCGACGAAGCGCGGTCGAATCCGCGCCGGCGCCAGAACCTCAACTTCCATGAAGACGATGCCGCCGTCGCCCACCGTCTGCTCAACGCCATCGAGCCCGGTTCATACCTGCCGCCGCATCGCCACCTCGACGCCAACAAGGACGAGACGATGGTCGTCCTGCGCGGGCGGCTCGGGGTCGTTTTTTTCGACCACGCCGGGGAGGTGCAGCAGACGGTGGTGCTGGCGCCGACGGGCGGCGTTTGCGGGGTCGACATACCGCACTGCGTCTTTCACACGATCCTGGCGCTCGACCCCGGCACGGTGATTCTCGAAGCCAAGGCCGGCCCCTACCTGCCGCTCGCCGAAAATGAACGAGCGCCGTGGGCGCCGGCCGAGGGCGCAGCGGAGGCAGCGGCCTATGCGCGGGCGCTGGCCGCGCAATTCACGAAGCTCTGACGCCCGCAGCGACCCGATCAGCGGGTGGCGATCTGGGCGAAACCGGCGCGCGTGCCGAGTTCGGCGGCGTTGCCCTCATTGCTGAGGACGCTGTCGACGCGCGCCATCGACGGCCCGCGGTGTGCCCACAGGACCAGCGCATCGATGGCCTCGACCGGACCGCAGACCAGGGCCTCGACGCTGCCGTCGCGGCGGTTGCGCACCCAGCCGGCGAGGCCAAGGCGATCGGCTTCGGCGCACAGCGACCAGCGGTAGCCGACGCCCTGGACCCGGCCGCGGATTCGCAGATTCCGGCAAATGACTTCGCTCATCCTCAACTCCAGTGCTTGCAAGGGCGTGCACCCGCGCTCTCGGGGACGGCAACGATCGCCGAAGCTGGCATAATCGTCGTCCATGAGCAGAAGAATTTCAAGGGGAGCCGGCTGGCGGCCGGGCGCCGTTGCGCAGTCATGCTGAAAGCGCTGTTGCTGCTGCCGCTGCTGGGTGCCGGCCTGTTGTCGTTGCTGCCGAGCCGCAGCGTCGATCTGCTGCGCCGCCTGGCCAGCATCGTCGCCGCGGCAACGATGCTTTGCGCGTGCCTGTTGCTGGCGAACTTCGACCCGGCGATCGGTGACGTCCAGTTTTTCGAAACACGGCCGTGGAATCCCCGCGTCGGATCTAGCCTGGCGCTGGGCGTCGACGGGGTGTCGATGCCGATGCTCCTGCTGGCTACCGTGCTGTGCTTCGTCGCGATCTTCTCGTCGACCGGCATCCGCAACGGCGCCAAGCTCTATTTCTCGCTGATCCTGGTCCTCGAGACCTCGCTGCTGGTGGTCTTCGCCGCCCGCGACTGGTCGCTGTTCTACGTCTTCTGGGAGCTGACGCTGATCCCGTTGTTCTTCCTGATCGACCGCCTGGGGGGTGCCAATCGCCACCGCGCGGCGCTCAATTTCGTGCTCTATACGCTCGGCGGCTCGGTGTTCATGCTGATCGCCCTGCTGCTGCTCTACGATGTCGCCCCCGGGCACAGCTTCGCGATGGCCGACATGGCGGCGGGCAGCGCGCACTTGCCGGAGAAGACGCAGATTCTGGTCTTTCTCGGCCTGTTGCTCGGCTTCGGTGTCAAGATGCCGATCGTTCCGCTGCATGGCTGGCTGCCGCTGGCGCATGTCGAGGCGCCGAGTCCGATTTCGATCCTGCTCTCGGGCATCCTGCTGAAAATGGGTGCCTACGGGCTGATCCGCGCGGCCTGGACGCTGCCGGCGGCGGCCAGGGCGCTGCAGGACTGGCTGGCGCTGCTGGCGCTGATCAGCCTGATCTACGGCGCGGTGCTGGCCTGGCGGCAAACCGATCTGAAGGCGATGATCGCCTACTCGTCGATCTCGCACATGGGCATCGTCCTGCTCGGTATCGCCGCGCTCAACGAGGCCGGCCTGAACGGCGCGGTGACACAGATGGTCGCGCACGGGCTGGTGGCCGGCCTGCTGTTCCTGCTGATCGGCCTGCTGTACGAGCGAACGCACAGCCGTGACCTGGCTGCCTACGGCTCGCTCAACCGGATCGCGCCGCGCTTCGCGGTGTTGATCGTTTTCGCGCTGCTAGCCTCGGTCGGGTTGCCGGGAAGCGCCGGCTTCATCGCCGAGCTGCAGGTGCTGATCGGCGCCTATGGCCGCTGGGGCGGCTGGCTGGCGGTGGTATCGATCGCCGTGCTGATTTCCGCGGCCTACGCCCTGCGCGCGATCCGCTGCCTGTTCAAAGCCAAGTTGTT
>DPSD01000046.1:0-180 GCA_003538495.1 Accumulibacter sp. | reverse complement strand
GCGACGTTCGCCGACCTCGCGCCTGGCGAAAGCGCCACCGCCGCGCTGCTGGGCGCGGGGATCGTGATCATCGGTTTCTATCCGGCGCCGCTGCTTGGTTTGATGACTTCGTCGGTGGGCCGGCTGGTGCAGCAGTTTGGCGGCTGAGTGACGACGCCTCGGGATCTGGCCGGCGCCACG
>DPSD01000050.1 GCA_003538495.1 Accumulibacter sp. | reverse complement strand
GGAGTCTTGATGCCATATGGCACAGGGGCTGAACTCTACACGACGGACAACCACGGACAAAGCCCGGCGAACCCGGGCACCAATGATCAGCGCTTTACCGTCACCGATGATGATGGCCTCACGCTGATCATCGGTGGCGTGGACCTCGGGTTCAACGCTGGCCCGACGGCGCCGACAAGGTCGACCGAGACCTACACCGGACCATCAGGCACTTTCGCTTTCGATCTGGTGGTCGCGTATCCGGAGCACCGCAAAGTCCCCGCCTCGGCGGGGTTTTCTTCGCCAGTCCAAATGCACGCTGCTTGCTTTGGCGCGACGCCGATCTCATGGCTCGAAGGCGAAACCCACCCCGTAGATCGAACGGATCGGTTCCTCGTCGGGAAAAACCAGCGCCAGTTTCTTGCGAAGGTTCTTGAGGTGACTGTCGATGGCGCGTTCGGAGACCTCCAGGTTGTCGTCGTAGACCGCGTCGAGGAGTTGCGCACGTGAGAAGACCCGCCCCGGTTTGCTGGCCAGCGCCTGCAGCAACCTGAATTCCTTGGCGGTGAGCTCGAGGCTCTTGCCGGCGACGCGTGCCTGCAGGGCGTCAGCGTCGATTTCCAGCACCGATCCGCCGACTTTCGGGGTCGCGGCGAGGCCCGCTGCGGGCTGCGTACGACGCAGCACGGTCTTGACGCGGGCGACCACTTCGCGCGGCGAGTAGGGTTTGCAGATGTAGTCGTCGGCGCCGAGTTCGAGTCCGAGCAGGCGGTCGATTTCCTCGACCCGTGCGGTCATCATGATCACCGGCAGGTCCGAGGTCTTGCGCAGCTCGCGCAGGATCGACATGCCGTCCATCCCGGGCAACATCAGGTCGAGCAGCAGCAGTTGCGGCGGTGCTCGCCGCAGCGCCGCCATCGCCGCCAGGCCGTCGGCCAGGGTGGTCGTGACGAAGCCGTCGCGCTGCAGGTATTCGGCGAGGATCTGCGCAAGGTCGAGTTCGTCCTCGACGATCAGGATCTGTTTGCTCATGCTCTCTCCAGGGGAAGTTCGACGCGGATGTGCAGGCCGCCGAGCGTCGATCGAGCGGCACTGATCCGGCCGCCGTGCGCCTCGACCAGCGTCTGGCAAATCGCCAGGCCGAGACCGGAACCGCCGAAAGCCCGGCTGCGCGAAGGTTCGGCGCGGAAGAAGCGCTCGAACAGTCGCGGCAGCGCGGCCGCGGATGGCCCCGGCGCGGTGTCGTCAAACTCCAGCAGCAACTCCCGCTTGTTGACTTGCGCGGCAATCCTCAACTGGCCGCCGGCATCGGTATAGCGCAAGCTGTTCTCGAGCAGGTTGGCGAATACCTGCGTCAGGCGCCCGGCGTCGCCGCGCACCCGCCAGCCCAGGTCAACCAGGCGCGAGGTGTCGAGGCCGATGTTGGCGGCGGCGTAGCGCTCGCGAAAGGTGCCGACGGTCTCTTCGAGAATTGCCACCGGCATCACCAGACGCTGCTCAAGGTCGCCGCCGGGGGGGTCGCGATCGAGCGTCAGTCGCAGATCGTCTACCAGCTTCGCGAGCTGCTGTACCTGCTTGTGCAGCCGGGCGAGCGTCGCCGGGTCGGGCGTTCGCACGCCGTCCTGCATCGCCTCGATCTCGGCGCGCAGCACCGCCAGCGGCGTCCGCAGTTCGTGCGAGCTCTCGGAAATCCAGGCCCGGCGCGATTCCTCGACGCGGCCGAGGCGCTCGGCCATTTCATTGAAATTGGCCGCCAGCTGGCCCAGCTCGTCTTCGCTGCGCACCTGGATGCGCGCGGCCAGCGAGCCGTCGGCGATCTGGCGTGCGCCGCGTGCCAGATCGCGGATCGGCGCCAGCAGATGGCGAGCCAGCAACCAGGCCGCGAGCAGCGAAAAGGCGAGCGCCGCCAGCCCGGCGAAGGCCATGTTCTCGGTCTGGCTGGCCAGGAAGGCGGCGTCGAGTTCGCGTCCCGACGACGGCGCCGCCTGCAGGGTCAGCTGCCCGACGACGCTGCCCTGGTGGACGATCGGCCTCGCTGCGCCGACGCCCGTGCCACTTGCGTTACCCGCCAGCCACTTGCCGTCGGCATCGACCAGCGCCAGACGCCGGCCCACGCGGAGGATATCGCCCGCCGGCGGTCTGGCCCACCTGCCCAAGAACAACGGCGACTTCAGCCGCTTCACCGTGGTCAAGGTGCAGTCGGTCGAACTCGTCGCCACCGTCACCAGCGGCCAGCCCAAGGTCTGGGATGCGGCACAGGGCCGCTATTACATCAACACCGAAGCCGGCGAGGCCGGCCGCACGCTGGGGCCCAAGTCGGGGGCTCGCGATGTCAAGGTCAGGGTCAGCCTGGGCAAGCCGATCCCGGGTGTTCCGGTGCACGTGATGCTGGCCCCCGATGCGGCCAACGCGGCGCCGGCGGGCCTGCCGGCGGACTGGAAGCAGGAAAAGCTCAAGGATGCGCTGCGCGTCAAGGACCGCAAGGACCGCAAGTCGCTGCTGCACTTCGGTGCCGTCACGGCGGCCGACGGCAAGGCGGAAGTCACCACCCTGGTGCTGTCGGGCTTCGGCGGCGACAGGTTCACGCCCGCGGCCTACATCGAGCAGGACCCGCACCTGGCCAAGTACGTGACCGGCCACGATGTGCTGGGCAAGCGGCTGCCGGTGCTGGCGGCCAAGCCCATCGAGGTCTGGAAGTACTTCCAGTACAAGATCGTCTTCATGAAGCGCCACGACGGCGCCGACTACTCCAACCGGCTGTCCGAGACCGACCTGAAGGACAAGTACAAGAGCGAGTTCATCGAGCTCGAGCGCAAGGGCAGCGTGGTCGTGGCCGACTACCAGGACATGGTGCCCTACGACACGGCACGCGCCTGGGTGACCGGAAAGCTCGGCGCCGAGGAAACGAGGGTGCTGCAGTTCGCGCTGGTCAATGCCATCGGCAAGACCGCCACCACCGACGTCGATGTGGCGCTGGCGGGGGTGCCCTCGCTGTCGCTCAACCTGGGCGGCAATGGCGGGCGGTGCTTGGAGCT
>DPSD01000059.1 GCA_003538495.1 Accumulibacter sp. | reverse complement strand
CCCGCGCCGCTCACGCGCGCCTATGGCGACGCGAACCCCACCGTCACCTACGCTCACTTCACCTTCACCGGTTTGATCAGCGCCGCGCACGACGCGCTTTTCGGCACCATCACGCCGGACTTCGGCGCCGTTGCGACAAACACGGCGACCGGCACCTATGCCGTCACCGCGACCATCGGCGACACGACCAATTATCACGTGACAAACACGCCGGCGGGCGATCTGGTGATCGGCAAGCGCAACGTGACCGCCGCCTTCGCAGCACCGCTCACGCGCGCCTTCAGCGCCTCCAACCCCACCATCGATTACAGCAGCTTTATATTCACCGGCCTGATCAGCGCCGCGCATGACGCGCTTTTCACCAACGTCACGCCGGATTTCAGTGCCGTCGCAGGCAGCGGCGTATATAATATCACGGCGACCATCGGCGACACGACGAACTATCATATCGCCAACACGCCGGCCACAACGCTGACGGTGGGCGCGGGGCCGGTAACGTCGCTGCCCAGCACGGTGACCTGGGTATCGTCACAAAATGAGATCATCCCGTATCTGCCGCCGCCAGGCCCCGCCCGCCTGTTCTTTATGCCGTCCGCGGACGACAACGGGTTCAGAATCGCCATCGACGAGAGGGGCCGCAGCGAAAGACCTGCCGTGCAGATGGCCCGGCTCTCGCTCAGTACCTTGCGCGGATTGCTCGAGATTGATCCGAGGCTGGCCCGCGAAATCGACATTCCCGAGGAGCTGGCCGAGCGCAAAGCATATTCTCTTAACTAATTACATAATAATATGACACAAGCGACTCGGAAATACCCAATCGGCACCAATAATCATGTTTCCGTAGTCAGCAAGAAAATTATAAGTTTCTCTTGTATTTTAGACACTTACCCCCTAAATGACCCCGTCTCTTAAGGCCCCATTAACACCTGCACACTAGAATAGGAAGTGTGGGAGATGTCTTTGTCGAACAATGTCTTGTTCGATTCGGGTGAAGAAAAAACATGAAGACGGATAAGCGCTATTTATATGCGTCCTCTTCCCTGGTCAGGGCCTCGGTGGCGGCTTTGGCCTTCTTTGCGCCCACGCTGGCCCATGCCAACCCGGAAGGGGGCGTGGTCACAGGGGGCGCGGCGACCATCACCACGACCGGCCCCAAGACGGATATTATCCAGCACACCGACCGCGCCGTCATCGACTGGCGCACCTTCAACATCGCGGCGGGCGAACATACGCAGTTCTATCAGCCCTCGTCCTCCTCGATCGTCCTGAACCGGGTCAACGACACCGATCCGTCGCGCATCTTCGGCCAGTTGACGGCCAACGGCAACGTCGTCGTCCTTAACCCCAACGGGGTCCTCTTCGGCGCGGGCAGCCGCGTTGACGTCAACGGCATCGTCGCCACGACGGCAGGCATCAAGACCGATGATTTCATGGCGGGCAGCCTGCACTTCAACCAGCCGGGCAACCCCAACGCGATCGTCGCCAACGAGGGCGAGATCCACGCCAAGGCCGGCGGCCTGGTCGGCCTGGTCGCGCCGGGCGTGATGAACAGCGGCATCGTGGTCGCGGATCTGGGCCGGGTGCACCTGGCCGGCGGCGATACGGCTACCCTTGATTTCTACGGCGACGGCCTGATGGAAGTGACCGTCAGCGACGCCGTCAGCCGCCAGCTGGTCGTCAACACCGGCAAGATCCAGGCCGCGGGCGGCAAGATCGCCATGACGACGGCGGCCGGCTCCAAGATCATCGACAGTCTGATCGTGGCCAAGGGCGAGCTGAAGGCCCCCGCTGTCACCACTGAGGGCGGCGAAATCCTCATTCACGCGGCCGGCGCCAACAAGACGGATAAAGCCGGCGGCAGCTACGTCGCCGTGCAGGCCGACATCGACGTCTCGGGCCGCATGGCGGGCCAGCGCGGCGGTTCGATCAAGGTATTGGGCGACGAGATCGCCATCCTGGACGGCACCCGCATGAACGCCTCGGGCCATTCGGGCCTGGCCAATACCACCAAGGGTCTTGAGGTTTCCGCCCACCGCGAGGGTTCGGCGGGCGGCTCCATCCTGATCGGCGGCGACTACCTCGGCCAGGGCGACACGCCCACCGCGCGCAACCTTTCGGTCGGCACGTTCACGCTCTTCTACAACGACTCGCTCGCCCAGGGCGATGCGGGCCGCACCATCTTCTGGTCCGACGGCGACACCGACTTCCGCGGCAACGTCTATGCCCGGGCGCTGGGCTACGACGGCACGGGCGGCTTCGTCGAAACCTCGGGCCACAACAATCTGAACGCGCAGGGCTTCGTCGACCTCTCCTCGGTCAACGGCGAGAAGGGCACGTACTTCCTCGATCCGACGAATATCTCCATTTTTGGCAACGTTGCGCCCAATTACACCAGTACCGACGGCAGTACGATCACGCTTAACGGTACGCTGAAATCCTGGTTCGACGCCTCAGACACGGCCAGCGTCAACCTGACCTACGTCGCCATGGGATCAACGTCCAGCGGCACCAGCGGCACGAAAACCATCACTGTTAGCGCCAATACGGGTCTTTACGTGGGTGCGCGCATCCGCCTCGGCGGCGCGGGTTCGGTCACGGCGGCCAGCACGCAGGGCGCCGACACTTACACGATCACCGGCATTGCCGGCACGACGATCACCGTCGCCGAAAGCCTCACGCAGACCTACAGCGCCGGCACGGCCGTCTATCAGGGCTATATCAGCCAGTTGACCGACAAATCGGGGTTGAACAACAACGCCGCGCAGACCGATACAACCAAAATGCCGCTGTGGCTTTCGAACGGGCTGAACAGCATCGGCAGCATCCTTTGGGCGCCGCATGGCACCGTCACGATGCTGACGTTCGCCGGTGGCAACCCGATGACGGGCTCTACCGCGGGCAGTATGTTCACGAGTTTGCAGGCCACGCTGGCTCAGGGGTCGAGCGCCTACGGTAGTGCCTGGGGCGGTTGGGGATCATCCGGTTCTTACAGTCACTACGCCTGGTCGAGTGGCGTCGTCTATGAAGATTGGGGTTCGACCACGCGGCCGTCGTTCGGCGATCCCAGCCCGGACCTGAGCATGACACACCTTTACAACGTGGTTTCCGCGGCGGCCAGCTACAAGGGCAACATCAACGGCGCCAACATCTCCAGTTCCGGCACCAACACCGTGGGCTGGGGGGCCAATCCGGTCCTGGGCTCCGGCGCATTGGCGGGCGCTTATTACTTCGTCGGCCGCATGGGCGATTACTTCACCTTCAGCGAAGCGGTTTCGACCAACGAACAAGATCTGATGAACCAGTACCAGTCGGCCAAGTGGGGCGTGGCCATCACGCCCTACGGCACCGGCGCGACCGAGGCCGCAAAGGCGACCGCATCGGACGGTTATTCGGTCTTCACCACGCGCTATCTGGAGCGCCTCTCGCAATCCGCCAACATCTCGCTGCAGGCCACCAACGACATCAATCTGGACCTGAAGGGCGATACGCTGAACTTCACGACGTCCGGCCGCACGCTGACGCTGAC
>DPSD01000713.1 GCA_003538495.1 Accumulibacter sp. | reverse complement strand
ATCGGGGGTGCCTGGAAAAGTCCTGACCGTTAGCATGCCGCGAGGGATGTTCCGCACCGCCAGCGAGTGCGCTGCTGGCAGAATAGATGTCAGTGAAGTAGCCCAGGGGGCTTCGACGAGTTGTGCCGGAGCATTAACTTCTCGATCTGCTCATGCACCAGCAGCGCGACATTGGGCAGGAGACTCAGCGAGGTCAATCCCGGGATGCTGGTGATTCCTCGGGGCAGCACGATCACGATCAGCGGCTTGGTCTGGGCGGAGGAGTGGTTCGCCAGTACGGCATGCACAAAAGCCCGCGACGCCTTTCCCCAGCTGATGACGATCACATCGGGCTTGTGCCTCGCCGTGCAATCGTAAGCGTCTTCAATGGAACGGGCAATCGCCACGACATCGATGTTTTCGTTCGCTTGTAGCGCGCCACCCACGCCGTCGAGAAACAGATTATCCGTGTCCACCAGAAGGAAACGGGTGCGGCTGTACTGCAGGGCGGTCGATGCGCAGGCATCCATGATGATCTCCTCTGTGATTGAGGCGCGCCAGGAAGAAGCTCTTTCTCGCGCGAATCAATATTTCCAGGACGCATCATCCCGCACACACCAATCATCGACTATCGGCAACGCGTGTAATTTTCCTGTAGGCGATCGCCGACACTGCACCCGTCGGGAATTCCCTACACGGCCAGCGTGCCGATGCCATGCACGCTCGAACAGCCGATGGACACGCGCTGCCTCGTCGCCGAACAAGTTACCGGACTCGTTTGGCGTTGGATTTCGGTCGCCCCGGCTCAAGAAAGCATGCCCTTTTCCAGGGCATACCGGGTGAGTTCTGCGTTGCTGTGCAGCCCGGTCTTTTCGACGATTCGGGCACGATAGGTGGTCACCGTCTTGGGACTGAGATACAGCGCTTCGGCGATCTGGTTCAAGCTCTCTCCGGAGGCAATCCGCCGCAGCACTTCGATCTCCCGATCCGAAAGTGCTTCAGAATCGGATTTCCTGCCTCGCCCCACCTCGACCGCCAGACGCTCCAGCAGCGCGGGGCTCACATGCTTGCCGCCACTGGCGACTTTGCGTATTGCCGCGAGGAGCGTGCTTGGGGGGCTGTTCTTGGTCAGGTAGCCGGATGCGCCGGCTTTCAGCGCGCGTACGGCATAGACCTCCTCGGCGTACATGCTGAGCATCAACACGGCAAGCTTCGGCCGCTCCGTCTTGATCTGTTTCAACAGGTCCAGACCACCCTTGCCGGGCAGGCCGATATCGACCAGCGCGACGTCGAATTCGCTTTGGCGGATCATGAGGATCGCCTGTTCGGCGTCCTCCGCCTCGCTCGCCACCTCCATATCGTCGGTCTGATCCAGGATCAGCCGCAAGCCGCCGCGGACCACGGCGTGATCATCCACCAGCAGGACCTGGAGCTTGCTTGTGCTCATCGCTCCTCAAACCGGCATGTGCAGAACAATGACCGTTCCCTTCTTGACGCCGCGCGACAGTCTGATGTTGCCGCCGAAGCGGGCGGCACGTTCCTGGATCCCCAGCAGGCCCCAGGATTCGGTCTTGATCCCGGCCTCGTCGCCAATGCCCACCCCGTCGTCCTCTACTGCGATCATCACGGCGCCGGCTTCATGGTGGATACGGATCTCGACGTGCGCAGCCTGGGCATGGCGGACACAGTTGGTCAACGCTTCCTGGACGATGCGAAACATCGCGGTGGCACGCTCGGAATCAAGCTCGATTGCCAAGGCCTCGGCAGAAATCGCAACCTTGCATTGCAGACCGGTCTGTTCTTGAACCTGCCCGGCGTACCACTCGATCGCCGTCCATACCCCGAGCTGGTCGAGGACACTTGGCCGTAGATCGCTGATGATACGGCGCATCGTATCGACTGCCGAATCCAGCAATTGCGACGCGCGGACAAGCTGTTCGTCGCCAGGCAGCGCTGCCTCTTGAGCGCGATCGATCGCCATCGTGACCGCCCATTTGACACCCGTCAGCGTGCTGCCGAGGTCATCGTGCAGCTCCCGCGCGATGCGTACCCGCTCCTCCTCGCGTATCCGCTCCAGGTATTGGGTAAGCTGACGCAGCTTTTCGTTGGATTCGATCAGTAAATCCTGACTGTGTTTCAGCGCGGTCATATCGACCACGTTCACGAGGACGCCGTCGATGTCGCCGTTGGCGTTCCGATGGGGCGCATAAGAGGATAAGGTCCAGAGAAGATGCGGATCGTCGCGACGCAGCGTCGCGGCCTCCGGCGCAAGGAGTTCCGTCGTGCCAAGCAGGCGCGGTACGAACTCGTCGGCCACGACCATCTCGCCCGCCAAGGCACGCATCAGGTACGCTTCCAGTCCGAGATCTCGCGCGTCCGGGAAAAGCGCATGGAGATGCTTGCCGATGGCCAGTTCGCGTGGCACCCCGGTGGCGTGCTCGAGGAATCGGTTCCAGACGACCACCCTGAGCGCTCGGTCATAGACGACAAATCCTTGATTGACATTGTCCAGCACCTCCTGAGCGAAACCCTCGGCCTGCAGGCGCGCGGTGATATCCTGAACGGTCGCGACGAAGAAGTCCACGCGTCCGTCTTCGTGCCGAACTGCCCTCACATCGGTCATCGCATTGATGACTTTGCCATCCTTGCGAACGAAGCGCTTGTCCATCTGAAAGCCGTTCCTCGCGCCGCTCAACACCTGCTCGAACTGGATCCGGTCGGCGTCGACGTCGTCGCGGTGCGTGAGCTGTGCCCAGGTCTTGTCGATCAATTCCTCGCGGGGGTAAGCCAGGATTTCGCACAGGCGGTCGTTGAAACGCAGCCAGCGCATGTGGTCCGTCGAGAGAAATGTCATGCCCACGAAGGGAAGATCGAAGAAGAACCTGAGCAGGCGGTCCTTCTCCATGCCCTGGGCGGCCAGCTCGAGTTGGTGAGTGCGCAGTTGCTGGCGCCACAGCAGGAGAATCAGGAGCGCGACGACCAGGACGGCGGAGGTCGCGACCAGGCCGACCCAGAACACCAGGTGGCGCAGCGGAGAGAGCACTTCATCGCGGTCGACTTTCGCCACCAGATGCCACGGCGTAGCTCTTATCGGGCGCGTCGCAGCCAACACCCTGACTCCGCGGTAGTCCTTTCCCTCCATGACCTGCGCCGCACTGCCCAAGACCGCGCGGGCAGATGGCAGTTCGGGATCGTCGAGGGCCTGGCTGAATACCAGCGCGGTTGCCTTGCGATGGCGCAATTCGTTCAGAAACAACACGGAATCTCCCTCCCGGCGCACCAGCAGGGTCTCGGCGCTCGGGCTCGGTGTCGGCCAGCTCTGGATCAACGGGAAAACGATACTTTCGACCGGAGTG
>DPSD01000714.1 GCA_003538495.1 Accumulibacter sp. | reverse complement strand
AGAACGTCAAGAAGCGTGGCAGTGGTCTGTTCAAGCGGCGCAAGTTCTGCCGCTTCACCGCCGAGAAGATGGAAGAGATCGACTACAAGGATGTCGACCTGTTCAAGGAGTACGTGGCCGAGAACGCCAAGATCATGCCGGCTCGTCTGACCGGCACCAAGGCCGGTTACCAGCGGATGCTGTCGGTGGCGATCAAGCGTGCCCGCTTCCTGGCGCTGCTGCCGTATACCGACAATCACCAGTAAGCGAGGACTAGACGATGCAAGTTATTCTGATGGAAAAGGTCGGTACCCTCGGCGGCCTTGGCGATCTGGTCAAGGTCAAGGATGGCTACGCGCGCAATTTCCTGATCCCAAAGGGCAAGGCCAAGCGTGCGACACCGGCCACCATGAAGGAATTCGAGGCCAAGCGCGCTGAACTCGAGGGTGCCGCTGCGGAGAAGCTGGCCGCTGCGCAGGCGTACGCGGAAAGGCTTGGCGGGGCGGTCGTCCGGATCGAGCGCAAGGCGGGTGTTGATGGTCGCCTGTTCGGTTCGGTCAGCAACTTCGACGTCGCCGATGGCCTGCGGGCTCTCGGTTTCGCGGTCGAGAAGTCGGACGTGCGGATGCCCGCGGGTCCGCTCAAGATGATTGGCGAGAGCCAGTTGGAGGTCTCGCTGCACAGCGACGTTCTGGCGACGATCACCGTAACCGTGGTCGCCGAACAGTTCAAGCTGTAGGCCATTGATCCGGCACCGATTTCCGGTGCCATGGGAAAAGCCTTGCTCCCTGGGCAAGGCTTTTTTGCGTCCGCGAGCCGGAATAATGCCCGGGGCCGGGGTAGACTTGCTCTCCCGTTCGTTCTGTTGCCGCTCGCTGATCCGCCATGGCTAGTCCCTCCGATTCCGATTCATTGACCGCCGAGAACACGCAGCGCCCCAGCAATCGCGGTGCGCGGCGCGAGCGGGGCCCGCAGAGCGACCCGGCCTTGTCTGCGCTACGAGTGCCTCCGCACTCGATAGAGGCCGAGCAGTCGGTTCTCGGAGGCTTGTTGCTCGATAACGCCGCTTTCGACAAGATGGCCGACCTGATCGCCGAAGGCGATTTCTACCGTCACGAGCACAAGCGTATCTACCGGCAGATCTGCAGACTCCTCGAGCGCGGCAGGCCGGCCGACGCAGTGACCGTGGCTGAAAGTCTCGAGCAGGCGGGCGAGGGCAGCGATACCGGTGGTCTGGCCTACCTTGGCGAGCTCGCGGCCAATACGCCGTCGGCAGCGAATATCCGGCGCTACGCCGAAATCGTTCGTGAACGGGCGATTCTGCGGCAACTGGTTACCGCCGGCGACGAGATCGCCAGCAGCGCGCTCAACCCGCTCGGCCGCGATCCGAAGACGCTGCTCGATGAAGCCGAGGCGAAGGTCTTCGCCATTGCCGAAGGCGGCTTTCGCCACCAGTCGGGCTTCCAGCACATCAACCCGTTGCTGACGCAGGTGGTCGAGCGCATCCAGGAACTGCACGATCGCGACAACCCGTCGGACATTACCGGCGTGCCCACCGGCTACCACGATCTCGACGGCAAGACCTCGGGCTTGCAGGGCGGTGATCTGCTGATCGTCGCCGGCCGGCCGTCGATGGGCAAGACCTCGTTCGCGCTGAACATCGCCGAGCACGTGGCGATCGAGGTCGGGCTGCCGGTGGCTGTCTTCTCGATGGAAATGGGCGGTACGCAGCTCGCCATGCGCATGCTGTCGTCGGTCGGTCGGCTCGACGCGCATCGCGTCCGTACCGGCCGCCTCAACGACGACGAGTGGTCGCGACTGTCATTTGCCCTGGGCAAGATGCACGAGGCACCGATCTATATCGACGAGACGCCTGCGCTCAATCCGATCGATCTGCGGGCCCGGGCACGCCGCCTCCACCGGCAGTGCGGCAAGCTCGGGCTGATCGTCATCGACTATCTGCAGCTGATGTCGGTAAGCGGGCACGGCGAGAACCGGGCGACCGAAATTTCCGAGATTTCGCGCTCGCTGAAGGGCCTGGCGAAAGAACTCGCGGTGCCGGTGATGGCGCTCTCGCAGCTCAACCGCTCGCTCGAACAGCGGCCGAACAAGCGTCCGGTGATGTCCGATCTGCGTGAATCCGGGGCCATCGAACAGGACGCCGACGTGATCATGTTCATCTACCGCGACGAGGTCTACAACCAGGACACGGCCGAGAAGGGCGTTGCCGAGATCATCATCGGCAAGCAGCGTAACGGGCCGATCGGTACCGTGCGTCTGACGTTTCTCGGCGAGTACACGCGCTTCGAGAATTTCGCCACGCCGGGCTCGTACTGATTGCTCGCCAGCCGCCGAAGGGATTCGGCCCCGGCGACCGGCGCGGTGCTTCAGCCCTCGACGCGGCTGGCGTTGACCGTGTAGCTGAAGCGACTGGTATCGAGGCTGTCGAAGCGGCCGGCGGCGGTTTCCACCTGCGGCAAGGCCAGGAAGGGCAGCGGGTGGCCGTTTGAGCCACGTAAGCTGACATCCTGAGCGGTGTTGAAAGCGACCCAGTTCATCTCCCAGAAACCAAACAGCAGCTTCCTCAGTACAATCAGTTTCGGGTCGCTGCTGCTCAGGTGTTCCTCGTCAATGGCCTTGCGTACATCTGCCGGATTGACCGGAATCCAGCCGTAACCCGGCGTATAGAACTCGGCGCGGCACTGCTGCGCGGTGCTCAGGTTGCCGGTGGCGCCGAGGCCGGCGAACAATCGCGAGCTATCGATGCGCTGTCCGAAAATCGGACGCGCCGGAATGCCGATCGATCGGCACAGGCCGACGAACAGCAGCGAGATATCGGCACTCTTGCCGCTCAGATGACCGCTGTCGAGCATGGCCTCGATATCGCCCCGGCCGACACCGGGGCGCGATGGGTCATACGAGGTGTTTTCCACCACCCAGTCGTAAATCGCCTTGCCGCGCGCCAGTGGATCCTTGATGCGGCCGACGGCGCGTTCGGCGGTGCGGCGCACGAGTC
>DPSD01000715.1:7474-8273 GCA_003538495.1 Accumulibacter sp. | reverse complement strand
GGTTCTGCGGATGCAGCGGACCAACCGGAACAAAGCGGTCGATGGCCAGTTTGTTGAGCGCCACCAGGTAACGGCCCTTGGGATCCATGGAATCACCCTCCATGGTCATCAGGTGACCAATGTTGTAGTGCACGCTGATCTTGTCGAGCACCTTGCCTTCGCAGTAGTTCCACTTGGCCACTTGCGAATCGACGTACAACGAGGTATAGGCCACGCACGGCTTGGCGTCGTACTGGGTATGCAGCGGGCCGAGACCCAGTTGAACCTGGGTGTGCAGCGCATCCTTCATGTTGATCACCGGCAGGCCGTAGGGGTCTTTCGATTCGAACTTTCCGGCCTTGATCGCGGCCTGGATCTTCTCGAACGAATAAACCGAAACGTGCGTGTCGAGTTTGCCGGAAACGGTTATGAACTTGCCGTCCGGCGTGACATCAACACCGTGCGGCGACTTCGGTTCCGGAACCAGGAAGACAACCCCTTCCTTGATCGAGGTGTCCAGCATCAGCACGTCGTGGCCGTTGATCTTCTTGGCCCTGCCGGCGGCGACCAGCTCGGCCGCCTTCTTCCAGTTGATCACGTGCATGTAGTCGGTATCCTTGGCCGAGCAACCCGCTTCATAGGGCGGCCGGCCTTTCTCGATACCGCCGACGTAACGCTCGGTACAGAAGGAATTGGTGAAGGACCAGCCGTCTGATGGCCCTTTACCGGCGTCCGACAGGTCCTGGCTGTACGGTGGCAATTCGACCGAGAACGACTTCTTCGGGTCGATCCGGCCTTCCTTGCGGTCGAACTTCCAGTA
>DPSD01000715.1:0-7184 GCA_003538495.1 Accumulibacter sp. | reverse complement strand
ACTTCCAGTAGGTGACGCCGCCACGGTACTTCTCGTTGAACTCTTCGAGCGGGTAGAATTTCTTGTTCTCGAGCGGTGTCGCGTACTGCGCGGCCTCGATCACGTACTCGGTATTCGGGGTTACGAAAGCGCCACCGTGTTCGGACTTGTAGATCGGATTGACCACGATCTGCTTGGTCTCGAAGTCACGCAGGTCGATCACCGCCAGGCGCGGGTTGGCCTTGTCGTTGATGAACAGGAACTGCCCGTCGTACTGGCCCTGGGTCTCCGACATCGCCGGGTGGTGGGTATCGCCCCAGGTGATGTCCTTGCCGTCTATCTTCCCTTGCGCGAGAACCGCCTTCGAGCTTTCGTCGAAACCGTAGCCCTGCCAGGGCTCCGGCGTGAACACGCCGATGTACTTGAGGATGCGCATCGACGGAATGCCGTAGACAATGACCTGCCCGGACTGGCCGCCGGACGAAAAGGCAACGAACTCGTCGCGCTTGCCGGTCGGCACGTAGGTCTTGGACGCCGCCAGCAGATCCTGCTGCGACAGGTTCCGGCGCTTCATCACGTCCTGCAGTGATTCGGCAGCGTAGGCACTGCCGACCGCTGCGCAGCCGAATCCTGCTGCGAGCAGCATCGACGCGGCTTGCTTCGTTCGGAATTTCATTTTTGCTCTCCCTTTGATCAATCGGCGGCCACCCGCACCATTTTCGATTGCCACGCCCGGTGACGCGACTGCGGCAATATGCCGCACATTGTGGGCACAAGCGGTGCGCGATAATTTGAGGTGCATCAAGTTTCGCCAAGCTGCCCCTATCCACCGGTGCAGCCACGCCGATTCGTCTGCGGAACGTGCTCCTCCCGCCCCTCCGATCGCCAGGAAGCGTCCGGGAAAGGATCCACGCCGACGATACCAAGACTCAACCGCCAACCGACCAGACGCCCGCTGGATGACCAAGAACCTGCTGCTTGACGCCGCCATCCTGCTAGCGCTCGCCGTCCTCGGCGTCATCGGCTACAAGCTGGCGCCGCTGTTCGGTCCGAAAACGGATATCACCCTGCCGCTGTCGAACTGCAAGCTCGACCAGCAGCGCTGCGTGGCGACGCTGCCCGACGGATCCCAGCTCGAATTCTCGATCGAGCCCCGGCCCATCCCCGCCCTTCAGCCACTGCACCTGCAAGCGTCCTTCAAGGGTAGCGAAGTGCGCAAGGTCGAAGTGGATTTCGCCGGCACAGACATGAAGATGGGCTACAACCGACCACTGCTCGAGAAGCAGCCCGGCGGCCGATTCACCGGCCAGGCCAGCCTGCCGGTATGCATCACCGGGGCCATGGAATGGGATGCCACCGTCCTGGTCGATACCGGTCAGTCGCTGGTAGCCGTGCCATTCCGCTTCCTCAGCGGCCACTAGAGCCGGCGGCACGAGCGACGAAAACGCCCCTGCTGTTGATGTGCCTGGCGGTCGTTCCCGGCGCCGCCCGGATGTTCGTCGACGCTTTGTGGAGCCCGCTGCCGTCAACGCTGGTGGGCTTCATGCCGCAAACACCTCCAGCTTCCGCCAGTGGCGGGCTCAGCGGGACAAGACTTCAAGCTGGCGAGGCCGGAATGGCCGGTAGCGCCGGCCGACTATCGTGGAAAAGTGCTCTTGATCTACTTCGGCTACACTTCATACCCGGATGTCCGCCCGACCTCGCGGGCGAGCGTGAGCGCGTGCGGGGAATCTTCATCTCGGTCGGCCGCGAGCGTGACACGGTTGCGCCCCTGCGAGACGAGGTGCGTTTTTCGACCCGGCGATCATCGGCCTGAGCGGCAGCGCGGCGCAGAGCGCCGCCGTCACCGGGCACAGTGCGGCGCCGGCTATCGACGGCAGCAAGCGAACGCCAAGGGGCACGACAGCATCGACCGCACTTCGGCAACCGGCATCGTCGATCCACAAGGACGGTTGGCGGGGCACCCGTGCCGCACGCGACGCGGGCATCGCAGATGCCTTGGTTGCCATTACGGCAGTAGCTGGCCTCGCCGGCCCCAAGGTGAAGCGCAAGGCGATCCCACCCGGCCGCTTTACCGACTTCAACGCCTCAGCCTCTTCCTGAACGAAAGGAGCAGTTCACAACCATGCGTCTTCATCCGACCCTGATTGCGCTCGCCGCTGCACTGGCGCTGCCGCTGTCCACCCGCGCAGCGCCCAGCGACCTCACGGTCGTTGCCCCGTACGTGCGCCTGAGCCCACCCGGCACCGCCAACACGGCGGCCTTCATGACCATCCGCAACACCGGCAACAGCGACCGCAAGCTGCTCAGGGTCGAAAGCCCGGTGGCGCGGTCGGTCGAACTGCACAGCCACAGCAACGACCACGGCGTCATGCGCATGCGGCAGGTAACCGAGATCGAACTCAAGGCGGGCGTGCACACCGAACTCAAGCCCGGCAGCTACCACGTGATGCTGATCGACCTGCGGCAGCCACTGCAGGAAGGCGACACGGTCCCGCTGACCCTGAGCTTCGACGACGGCGACAGCAGCAGGATCGACGCACCGGTCCGAAAACCGCAGACGGTCATCGACGCCGACCCCGGCACTGCGCCCGCCACCAGGATGCAACACTGAGCGCTGGCGAGCAAATCGTCGCCAACCGGCCGCCGGGTCGGCAGGTCAATTCAGGTCGATGGCATGACGCTTGAGATCGTCGAGGCTGACAATCAGCAGTGCGGCTTCGTTGGTGGCATTGAGAACGACCCGCGGCGCCTTGCCGGCAAGCAGCGCTTCGCGCCAGCGTGCCGCGCAAAGACACCAGCGGTCGCCGGGCTGGAGTCCGGCAAATCCGAACTCCGGCCGCGGCGTCGACAGGTCGTTGCCGCGCGCCCGCGAGAACTCCAGAAACTCGGCGGTAGCCAGGATGCAGACAGTATGGCTGCCGAAATCCTCTTCACCGGTGTTGCAACAGCCGTCGCGAAAGAAACCGGTCATCGGCTTTTCGCTGCACGAGCCGAGCAAGCCACCCAGGACATTGCGCTGCCGACCGCCCGAATCGTCCGGCTTCATGCCAGTTCATCGATCCAGGCTTGCTGGACCGCCTCGAGAATCTTTTCGCCGCAGTGACGCTGGTCGTCGTCAAATCCCGGCAAGGCCAGTATCCAGTTCATCAGGTCTACGAAATTGATCTTCATCGGGTCGACTTCCGGATGCGCTTCGGCGAGTTCGACCGCGAGCTCGTTGATGTCGGTCCATTTCATCGCTTGCCCTCCTTGGTCATGTTGATCGAGTAGCGCGGGATCTCGATGGTCAGCGGTGTCTGGTTGACCATCGCCTGGCACGACAGGCGCGAATTCGGCTCCAGACCCCAAGCCTTGTCGAGCAGATCGTCCTCGACCTCGTCGGATGGTTCGAGCGCGCCGAAACCTTCACGGACGACGACATGGCAAGTGGTGCAGGCGCAGGACATCTCGCAGGCATGCTCGATGGCGATGCCGTTCTCGAGCAGGTTCTGGCACAGCGATTCACCAGGTCTGGCGTCGAAGACGGCACCGTCGGGGCAGAGTTCGAGGTGCGGCAGAACGACGATCCGGGTCATGCCGTCTCTCCGCTTTTCGCTGCTGCGGAATCGCTGCCCAGCTCGTTGATGTTGCGGCCGGCAAACGCCCGCCTGATCGACTTGTCCATGCGCCGCGCGGCGAAGTCCTTGGTATCGGCTTCGAGGTCGTCCATCGCCAGCATGATCTGCCGGCGATTATCGCCGAGCGCCGCGCTTTCGAGCTTGACGATGTCACTTTCGACGCGTGACAGCTCGGCTGGGGACAGCAGGTCGGCGTCTGTGGCTAGCGCCGCCCGCACCGCCTCGAGCAAGCGCCGTGCGTCCACCTGCGACTCCTTCAAGGCTCGCTGCAGGGCGTCATCCTTGACGTGCGCCAGCGAGTCCTTGAGCATCCCGGCGATCTCGTCATCGGAAAGTCCGTACGACGGCTTGACGACAATGCTGGCTTCGACTCCCGAAATTTGCTCACGCGCGCTGACCGCCAGCAGGCCGTCGGCGTCAACCTGGAAAGCCACCCGAATGCGCGCCGCGCCGGCGACCATCGGCGGGATCCCGCGCAATTCGAAGCGCGCCAGCGAACGGCAGTCGCTGACCAGCTCGCGCTCGCCCTGTACGACCTGGATGGCCAGCGCCGTCTGGCCGTCGCGGAAGGTGGTGAAGTTCTGCCCTCGCGCCGTCGGGATCGTCGAGTTGCGTGGAATGATCTTCTCGACCAGGCCGCCCATCGTTTCGATTCCCAGCGACAAGGGAATCACGTCGAGCAGCAACCAGTCGTCGCCGGCCGTGTGATTGCCCGCCAGCAGGTTGGCCTGCGTCGCCGCGCCGAGGGCGACAACCTTGTCCGGGTCGAGGTTGTTCAGCGGGTCCTGCCGGAAGAACTCGCCGACCGCTCGCTGCACCTGCGGCATGCGGGTGGCACCGCCAACCATCACCACGCCCTTGACGTCGCTGACCGACAAGCCGGCGTCGCGGAGTGCCTTCTTCACCGGCTGCATGGTCTTGGCCACCAGCGTCTGGGTGATCTCGGCGAAGATCTCGGTGCTAAGCCTCAAGTCGACGACCTCGCCGCTGTTCAGTCTTCCGGTAATCGGCGCAACGCCGTGAAAGGTCAGGTATTCCTTGGCTTCCCTGGCGCGCGTCAGAAGCATGCTGGCATCCTCGACGGAGGTCGGCTTGAGCTTCGCCGCTTCGAGAATCCAGCAGAAGATGCGCTGGTCGAAATCGTCGCCACCGAGCGCCGAGTCGCCGCCGGTCGCCAGCACCTCGAAGATCCCCCTTGACAGCTTGAGGATCGAGATGTCGAAAGTGCCGCCACCCAGATCATAGACGGCGTAGACGCCCTCGGCGGCGTTGTCGAGTCCGTAGGCGATCGCCGCCGCGGTCGGCTCGTTGAGCAGGCGAAGAACCGGCAGTCCGGCGAGTTTCGCCGCGTCCTTGGTCGCCTGCCGCTGGGCATCGTCGAAGTACGCAGGAACGGTGATCACCGCGCCAAGCAGCGCGCCACCCAGCGCCGCCTCGGCGCGCAAACGCAGCCTCCGCAGGATCTCGGCGGACACTTCCACCGGACTCTTGAGTCCGGCCGCCGTATGAATCCGCAACATCCCCGGGCCGCCCTGAAAAATATAGGGCATCGACTCGCGATTGGCGATGTCGGTGATCCCGCGCCCCATGAAGCGTTTGACCGAAACGATGGTGTTGCGCGGATCGAGCGCCTGTGCGGCCTGCGCTTCGTAGCCCACTTCACTGCCGCCGTCAGGAAGGTAGCGGACCACCGAGGGCAGCAGCGGGCGGCCGAGTTCATCACGCAGGACGACCGCCACGCCGCTGCGCACGCTCGCCACCAACGAGTTGGTCGTACCAAGGTCAATGCCGACCGCCAGCCGGTGCTCGTGCGGCGCCGCTGACTCGCCGGGTTCGACAATCTGTAATAGAGCCATGGCGACAAGGGGTCCTGAGACGTGTTGCTGGTGGGTGAAGGCGCTGCACTTGCCGCTGCTGCTATTCTTCGCAGGCCACCATCGCGTCGTCGATCTCGATCAGCAGCTTCTCGATGAACATCAGCCGCCGAATGCGATCGGCAGACTGCTCAAGATCGTGCTGATCGTCGAGCAACACGGCAAGTTCGTCGTAGCGCTCGCGGATCTCGCGCTGCAAGCGGTGATGCAGATGCTCGAGCTCATGGTGCTCACCGGCAGCGCGCGCTTCGCCGACCGCCTCACGCCACTCCATCTGTTCAACCAGAAAGTCGGCGGGCATTGCAGCATTGTTCTCGCTGCCGATCTCGTGAGCTGCCAGATGCAACAGGTACTTCGCCCGTGCGAGCGGCTTTTTCAGCGTCTGGTACGCTTCGTTGACCCGTGTCGCCCATTGCAGCGACAGGCGCCGTTCGGCTTCGCCAGCACTGGCGAAGCGGTCGGGATGGACCCTGGACTGCATTTCCAGATAACGTCGGTCGAGTAGTGCAGCGTCAAGGCGGAACCCCGGCGGCAACTCGAACAGCGAGAAATGATCGGTGTTGAAATCCATTCGGTGATCCAGCGCGCACGTCCCGCCAACCGCGGCAACCGCTCTGCGGAGGGCCGTCCGCCACAAAGTCAGACGTTGAAGCTCTCGCCGCAGCCGCAGGCGTCCTTGACGTTCGGGTTGTTGAACCTGAAGCCCTCGTTGAGCCCCTCGCGCGCGTAGTCGAGCTCGGTCCCGTCGAGGTAGGGCATGCTTTTCGGATCGACGAGAACCCGCACGCCGTGCGATTCGAACTCAATATCGTCAGGCTGCGCGACGTCGGCAAACTCGAGCTTGTAGGCCATGCCCGAGCAACCGCTGGTGCGTACGCCAAGACGCAGGCCAATGCCCTTGCCGCGCTTGACCATGTAATTGGCGACGTGGCTGGCCGCTCGTTCGGAAAGCGTCACTGCCATGAAAACCTCCTGCTGAATAGTGCGTTGGCTGTCAAGTGGTGTCCGCGCCTGCCGTCTCAACCGACGACCTGGTCGGCGTGCTTCTTCTTGTAATCGGCGACGGCGGCCTTGATCGCGTCCTCGGCAAGAATCGAGCAGTGGATCTTTACCGGCGGCAGTGCCAACTCCTCGGCGATCTGGGTGTTCTTGATCCCCAGCGCCTGCTCGACGGTTTTGCCCTTGACCCACTCGGTCACCAGCGAAGATGAAGCGATCGCCGAGCCGCAGCCGTAGGTCTTGAACTTGGCGTCTTCGATGACGCCGCCCTTGCCGACCTTGATCTGCAGCTTCATCACGTCGCCGCAGGCAGGTGCGCCGACCATGCCGGTGGCCACACCCTCCTCTTCCTTGCCGAACGATCCGACATTACGTGGATTTTCGTAGTGATCCAGAACTTTGACACTGTACGACATGTTGTTTCTCCTTCAATACATTCATCAATGAGCGGCCCACTGAACCGAACTCAGGTCAACACCGTCCTGCACCATTTCCCACAGCGGCGAGAGTTCGCGCAAGCGGCCAATCTTGTCGTGCAGGAGCTTGATCGCATAGTCGATGTCCTCTGCACTGGTGAAACGGCCAAGGGTAAACCGGATCGAGCTGTGCGCGAGTTCATCTTCACGGCCAAGCGCACGCAGGACGTACGACGGTTCGAGCGAGGCTGAAGTACAAGCCGATCCCGACGATACCGCGAGATCCTTGATCGCCA
>DPSD01000190.1 GCA_003538495.1 Accumulibacter sp. | reverse complement strand
TACCGTGGCCGCCGCTTGCCGCATCACCGCACAAACCATCGTCCCCGCCCTCGACGGTGCAGCCGTATGACAAAGTCTGCTCAGAAAACGTAAAGATCTCAGTGATAAGAGATTAAAGGCCCCAAGGTCGCGATTGCAGCTTACGCGCGGACGAAGCGCCACCAGGATCGCGTCCAGATCCGTCTTGCGCGGTAGCTTGCGCATGGCGGAATGATCGCGCAGGGTTTCCAGCATTCCGCAACCGTTGTCGACAACAGCCAACTGAAGGCGGCCGCTGCGGGGATAGTATTGGCTGGCGACCCACACGCACGCGTGACCATGGCGCTGCCGTCGAGCGTGGCTCAAAGCATTGTTCAACAACTCAGTGAGTGCATAACTTATCTGTGTAGCAATGCGGTCCGCCGTGTTCGTGCAGGTCATTTCATCGATCGGTTCACTGGCGTCGATGTCCGGCATCGCACCTACCATCGCGTCAGCAAGCTGGTTGGCCGTGCTGTTAATGTCGCGGGGATGGTCAATTCGGGTTAGCTCAACCAGGGCGTCGCGGCGGTTCCGGCGAACGCCCACCCGGGCCGGCGCGTGATCGGCCAACTCCACCTCCTGGAAGACATCCATGCGCTGCAGATAGCTGCTCACCGAATCGGCAAGTCCAAACACACGAACGGCTTGGTCACGCTGCCTCAGCATGTGGCAGGTCGAGCCCAACAAGGCCAAGCCGAAGGGGTCGGCGAACCTGAGTGCGCGTCCATCAATCAGGACATCGTGGTCGGCCGCCAACGCCTCAGTGCAGAGTGCGACGAGAGCATCAGGCAGATCGACCGCCAGGCGTGACGGGCAGACAAGCGGGCTCATTCTATGCAGCTCATTGTGCGGTTAACCCTCGGCTTCATCACTCCAACCGTCTGAAACGAAGCGCCACGGGGCTTCGAGCTCTGCCAGGCCCTCATAGTCAGAAGTTCCCAACGTGCTGTTGAGAGCGTCGCTCATCGGTTGATTAAACTTCGGCCAGATCGCCGAGTACAGCGCCCAAAACAGGTCTGAGTCGCCTCCAAAAAAAGAAGCGAGCGCACCACGCAACTCGCTTCGCTTCTCCTCTGTGACGGTCTTAAGGGCAGTACGTGGAAGGCTGTCGACGTCATCGCCGGTTTGGTCACATATTGTCTCTAACTCCTCACCAGAAATCCTGGCAAACTCAAACCCCAAGTAGAACTCCGACGGCATCAGCTCAAAAGCATATTCAGACTCGAAATTGTTGAACCTATTCCCGGTGGCGGCTTCGAAGCCATGCAACCACTCACACAAGGTCGCGGCCCATGCAGCGGCACGGTCAGAGCCCAGTCCTGCTGGACAATCGTATTGCATCTCAGCGAATTCTACGGAATGACTTAGCACGGTCAACCAGGTCGCCGCTCGGGCGCGATGCGCGTCTGGCAGAGATGCGGCATACGCTTCAGCAGTGAAATGCCAGTCACAAGAACGATCATCATCATGCTCGACCCCACTCCACCAAAACGTCGTCTCCTTGAACTCGTCGCTGGAGAGCGCGATGGCTCCAGGATGTTCTCGACCAAGCCATTGTGAAACAACCCCACCAACCTCTGTGCAAAGATCCTCGTAGTCACTCCCTGACGGCTTGTCAACGTCGCCGTCGGTCTCGATCTTCGAGACAGAGAAATCTGGAAATCCATAGGCCGCAATGGCCTGCTGAAGTTTGTCCGCGTCGAATTGCCCAGCGAACACAAACAGGAAGGAATCCGAATGCCCACGCTGCTTTCGGCGCATTGCTCGATTCGCTGCGCGAAGCAAGGCAACATCGTCGGCAGAATCTTGTGCGGGCGGAAACGCGCCACTCAGCGTGACGTGCACCAGGACATGACGGAGGCCGTCAGGCAGCAACGTCTCGGACACGATCAACATCGACCCACGAAGGCCGTATGAACAGCGTGGTGAAAGCAGTTTGAGCCTTGATAGCGACGCCGGATTGCTGGAATTGCATCGTTCTCATACTCCCGGTTGCTGATGCCAGATTCGGGCCGCCTTTCCATCCAACCCTACGTCAGCTGGCCACCGGTATAGACGGACTCGCTGCGAAGTCACCAAGTCACCCTTGGCCCGCAGGCCCTTGCCCACCATCAGCAGCGGACGGACTCTTCGACCTCACAGCCTCAAATATCTCTCGGGCAAGTATCGGAAACGCCGACCCCTGAAACTCCCGATCTGCCATGTAGCGGGTCACGATCTTGTCGTTTTCGCCCATGCGCTCGATCATCAGGTTCTCGACAAGCCTGCGAACCCCCAGCTCGAACTTGTCGAGCGGGTTTGCCATCGCGGTCCTGACGACCTGCTCGCTCTTGCAAGCCCTCTCCTTGATCTGCTGAAAGAAAAGGCGGTCTTCCTCGGAAAACTGTGTGCCGAACCGCTCATTCAGCACCTTGATGATCTCGGACAGTGGCGCTGGCTCGTCATGCGCCTTCCCTGTTCCCACATCCGACGGGCTCTTGATGTACTGGGCCTCTCCCTCGTGCACCGCGATCGCGCCCGAGTACACGCGCTCCAATCGGTAGTACTGCAGCGCCACCTCGTCACCCACCTTGACGACAGTCGTGTCGCGGTCGAGCGGCAGGTGCGGCAGCAGGAAACGCCCGTAGCTGTAAAGCATCTCCAGCTCCGCGTCGGCGTAGGGAACGATCTGGCTCAGGAAGGCATACGCGTTCACGTAGGCCGAGAGCCTCGCTCGGAACTCCTCGCGCTTGGCCTCATCGGCGATCGCCTTGAAGCGGTCCACCGCCGGTTGCAGGTGGCGCTGCATGTGCGCATGGTCGGCCGCGCCCTGCCGGTCCAGCGGCTTGTAGAACACCTGCGCAAATGCTTCAACTTCACTCCAGTGGTAAGCCTGCGCCTGATCAAGCTCATGCTTCAGCTTGTTCAGCATCGCCGGGTCGGAGGGCGCGGCCAGTTCGGTCTTGTCGAAATACGGCTTGAAGGCGTTGTAGATGTTCTCCGTGTCGTTAACGAAGTCGAGCACGAACGGCGCGTCCTTGCCCGGGATCATCCGGTTCAGCCGCGAAAGCGTCTGCACCGCCTGGACGCCGTCGAGTCGCTTGTCGACGTACATCGCGCACAGTAACGGCTGGTCAAAACCGGTCTGGTACTTGTTGGCGACCAGCAGCACCTGATAGTCAGGAGTCTCGAAGCGCGAGGGCAGCGCCGCCTCGCTGATGGGCTTGCCCGTCACGACATCGGTGTTCATACCAGGCTCGGTGTACTCGACACCGGTTTCCGGGTCGGTCACCTTGCCGCTGAACGCGACAAGCGGGCGCACGTCCGTATAGCCGTTATCTGCGATGTAGCGCTCAAAGGCGAGTTTGTAGCGCACTGCGTGCAGGCGCGACGACGTGACGACCATCGCCTTTCCTCGCCCGCCCAGCCGGTGCATGACGCTGCGACGAAAGTGCTCGACGATCACTTCCGTCTTCTGCCCGATATTGTAGGGATGCAGGCTCATGAACTTCGCCAGTGCCCGCGCCGCCTTCTTCGTCGGCAGATTCGGGTCATCCTCGGCCGCCTTTAGCAGCCGGTAATACGTGGCGTAGGTCGTGTAGTTCGTCAGAACGTCGAGGATAAAACCCTCCTCGATCGCCTGCCGCATGCTGTAGAGATGGAAAGCTTCCGGCGTACCGCTGTTGCCCGGTCGCCCGAATAGCTCAAGTGTCTTGCCCTTGGGCGTGGCGGTGAAGGCGCAAAAACTCAGGTTCGGCTGCTTGCCGCGCGAGGCCATCACCTGATTGAGTCGATCTTCCCAATCGCTCTCGCCTTCAGCATCTTCGACAGCGTCGGCGCCGAGAATGGCTTTCAGCTCGCGTGCGGTCTCGCCGGTTTGGCTGGAGTGGGCCTCGTCCACGACCACCGCGTAGCGGTGCTTGGCGATTTCTGCCTCCCACGCCTTGGCCTGCTTCTTCTCGTCTGTGCTCGCCGTCTCCTGCGTCTCGGCGCCCGCCGCGTGCAGCAGCCCGCGCAACACGAACGGGAACTTCTGCAGTGTGGTGATCACGATCTTGGTGCCGTCGATAAGCGCCGCCGCTAACTGCTTGCTGTCCTGGTCAATGGCCTTCACCACACCCTGGGCGTGCTCGATCTGATAAATCGCGTCCTGCAGTTGCTGGTCGAGAACGCGCCGGTCAGTGATGACGACGACGCAGTCGAACACCTTACGGTCGTCGGAATCGTGAAGGCTTGCCAGGCGATGTGAAAGCCAGGAAATGCTGTTGGTTTTACCGCTGCCCGCCGAATGCTGGATCAGGTAGTTGCGCCCCGGCCCTTCGTCGCGTGCCGCAACGATGATCTTGAGCACCGCATCAAGCTGGTGGTAGCGCGGAAAAATCAGCGTTTCCTTGACGATGCGCCGCTGGCCACCCTTGCCATCGCCGACCTTCTCCTCCTTCTTCTCGACGAACATGAAGTGTCCGAGGATGTCGAGAAAGCTGTCGCGCTGGAGCACCTCTTCCCAGAAGTAGCCCGTGCGGTAGCCCGACGCATGTTGCGGATTACCGGCGCCGCACTGTACCTCGCCCGGATGACTGCCGCGGTTGAAGGGCAGGAAGTGCGTGTCCGCGCCCCGCAGCCGTGTAGCCATGTGCACCTCGTCCGGATCGGCAGCGAAATGCACCAGCGCGCGGCTCTTGAAGCCGAACAGGGGCGCTCGCGGATCGCGGTCCTTCTGATATTGGCGCATCGCGTGGCGCCAGTTCTGGCCCGTGCCGGGGTTCTTGAGTTCACAGGTCGCCACCGGCAACCCATTCACAGCGAACAGCAGATCGACCGTGTCGTGCTTGCCCGGGTGGCAGAGCACCTGGCGCGTGATGGTGAGCTGGTTTTGCGCGTACAGGGCCAGCACCTCGTCGTTGAGACCGTGCGCCGGTTTGAAGTAGGCGAGCCGGAAGATCTTGCCGTAGAACTTGAAACCGTGGCGCAGCACATGCAGCGCCCCCTTCAGGTCGAGCTCCTTGACCAGTGCGCTGATAATCAGTTTTTCCAGCCCGGCCGCATGTAGCGCACGCATCGCCGCCCAGAGCTTCGCCTGCGTGGCTTCCAGGAAGCGGCAGATGAGCGCCGGGAACAACGCGCGCTCGACGTCCCACTCGGCGTTGGTACCGGGCTGCCAGTTGCCTTGCTGCAGCAGCACTTCCTCGACATGCAGTTCAAATGCGCGCTCGTTAGTCTGCTTACTCATACGCAGCTTCCCTCACAGTTCGCCTTTGCTTTCGAAGACCCGGTAGCGAAGCCACTTGGCGATGCCGTCCAGGTCGGGAAAGAGTTGCCGGTCGAACACGCCGTACTGGTCCAGCCGACGGCGAATGTCGTCATGGGCGTCGTGGCGGATGATGATCTCGAGGCAGTCCCGCTCCTCCAATGCCTCGAAGGGCTTTTGGCAGGCGAGCAGCACGCTGTCTTGCGCGCGCATCCGCGGCGAGACATGCGGCGGGTGGTAAATCACGTTTTCGGTTATCTCGAAGGGCGACGGTGTAGGCGGGCGCTTGCCGTCTTCCTGCCTGTCGTCTTCGTCTGTTGTCTCGGTTGGCGGGAGCGGCACCTCGCCCTCCTGTGGTTCAAGTCCTTCGACACCGAACTCCTCGTAGCCGGAGGCACGCGACGCTGGCGTCGTTGCAAGGTCTTTCACCGGTATTACCGCCGGCTACTGCTTGCGATTGAAGTCTGTGTAGCGCGGTGGATCGCTGATCAACACGTACACCGCGCTGTTCATCGGCTGATTGTCGTCGTCCGTCTGGGTCTCGCGTACCGCGAAGTACAAGGCGACCAGCGGATTCGTGGTCCAGTCCATGAACCGGGTAGGCAGACCATGGTGCTGTGCAATAGCGAGGGCCTCCCACTCGGTGCGCGGCAGGTGCTGGACGTGGGTGACGAGATGATTACTGAACACTTCGAGGACTTCGTACTCGAGCTCGTCGCGTTCCCGGAAGGACTTCTCCAGCAGGTGGCCGTAGCGTCCGATCGAAGGCTTAAGTTCGTAGCCCAGCGAAACAAGCTTGGTCTGGCCGCGGAAGTACTTGCGCCCCTCCGGAAGCTCGTTGCGCACCGTCGTCAAGTACTCCTCGAAGCTCTCGATATTGAAGGGCGTGCTCATGCGACGGCCCCGCGCACATCGATCATGCCCGTCACTGCCGCCGTGATCAACGCAGTGCGGTACTCCTGCAAGCGCTCGATGGCCGTCTTGATCTTGTTCACCATCGCGTCAAGCTTGGCGGCTTCATGATTGAGGAATTCGGCGATCACGTGTTGCTCGGGCAGTGGAGGTGCGGCGAGCCAATAGTTCCGGATGGTTTCGACGTTGACGTGAGGTGCAGTCGCGCCCGTGATGTCGACCGCTCCCCGCTTGACGACGCTAGCCGCATTCAGTTGCCACATCAGAAAAGCGGCGTCGAAATGTGTCGCTACGCGGAACTGCATCATGCGTTGCCCAAGGCAAACGGGCGTGCTTTGAGGCACAAGTGCAGCGAAACCCCATCGCTCTCCCTCGCGACCATAGACAATGTCGTCACCAAGCAACGGCTCTCTCCGAATGCGCCTGCAAAATTCGTCCGCATCGACCCGATAGGCGGCTGTTAGATCGAGCCTGCCCGAGCTGACATCAGCCGTCCTAATCACGAAGTACTCACCGTCATCGGCGTAGGTCGGCGTCTCGTGTGGGCAATCAACAATTCGCGACGTGGCGTACTTCAAATGCGTCACGTCCCAATGCGCCGGCACCTCGCCGAGCCAGTCGATGCCGGAGGGCTTGAGGTCGGGGTGCGGGTCGAGGCCGGCGGCGCGGGCGGCGTCGGGCGGGAGGCCGCGGGTAACCGTGCGCGAGATGAGCGCGGTGCGCTTCTCCTTGAGCCGCTCGATCAACGTCCGCTTCTTCGCCACCAGCGTGTCGACCTTCGCCGTCTCGCGGTCGAGGAAGTCAGCTATGGACCGCTGGTCATCCAAAGGCGGCAGCGGCACCCGAACATCCTTGCAGAATTCCGGTGGCACGCGCTTCTGCCCCCCCGCGCCGTACATCTGGCCCTCACCAGTGGCCCGAAAGATCTGCGAGATCGTGAACTAGAACAAGAAGCGTCGCTCAACAAGGGGCGTTGAGCGAAAAACATGCAGTTCGGTCGTCCCAAATGCGGCGCCATTTACGAGACCGGCGGCCAGAGCGCCCTTGCCATTCTCAAAGCACGGCGTGATCTTGGCCACGACAACGTCGTCATCGTCGAACTCCGTATACCCGGCGCCTACCTCGTCAATTGTCCGCGTCTGCTTGAGCTGCAGGCCGCCGTACTCACCAACGGCTTCCATCGGCACGAACGACACCTCATCTTCCGGAGCAAGAGTCCGCAGTCGCCTCGAGCGGGGATTCACGTGCATGCAGAAGCGCCCACGCTTCACATTCCATTGGTCGGGCAGGTCACCCAACCACTCGCTGCCGCTCGGCTTGTACTTTGGATAGGCCGCAAATCTCATGAATGCACCTCGGCCGCAGTTTTCGCACCTTCCATCGTCGAGAAGTAGTTCCGGCAGTAGTGATAGGGATGCCGATGCTCGAATCGGCCGAGGTTGTCGACGACCGTGACGATTCGGCACGACACGGTGCCGCCGTTTTTTTCCCCGCGCAGCCCGCGACCGACCATCTGCATGTAGCGCACCGGGCTGAAGACCTGCCGGGCGATCAGCACCATGTCGGTCCTGGGCGCATCGAAGCCTGTGGTCAGGACGCTGTGATTGCACAGCACACGGATCTTCCCGCCCTGGAAGCGGTCGAGGAAGTAACGCCGAGCCACGGGCGGCGTGCTGCCGCTGATGGCCGCGGCGCCGATGCCGGCGAGATTCAGGCGGGCGGCCATTTCCTCCGCACGCGCGACGGAGTTCGTGAAGAAGAGGATGGCGCGCTCGGCGCTTGCTTCGATGCACTCCACGAGGCGCCCATTGCGGCGCGTGTCGCCCGCGAGACGCTGATTGATGGCTTCCAGCAGGTTCTCGAAATCGAGACCTTCCCACAGCTCAGGCAGCCGCCCCAGCCTGGCCAACTCGTCGTTGGTCAGGCTTACGCCGGAGTCGAGCGACTCGTACTGCGCCCGTGCGAGCACTCCCTGCGCGAGCAGGCGTGCGTAAAGCCGCTCCTGGTCGGAGGGCAGCCAATGGCTGTCAAAGCGGCGCGCAAGGCGCCGGCTTTCGTCATCGTCGGTGCGGAAGGGCGTCGCGCTCAGCCCCACGATGGGCGGTTCGGCCTTGTCGGCCGCGCCGGCGCGCGGTGCTTCGGCATCCAGCCAGCGCAGCAGCGCGCTGTAGCTCGGCGTGATGGCGTGGTGACACTCGTCGACGACCACCAGGCCAGGCTTGCGCAGCCAGTCCAGATCCGCCGCGCCGACGCGATTATGCAGCGTCTGGATCGAGCCCACGACGACGACCGGCTTGTCCAGAGCTTGCCCAGTCGGATTGGGATTGCCACCCCACAGGCGGGCGATGCGCAGGTTCGTTCGCCTGGCGCCAAGATTGACCCAGACTTGACGAAACGCCTGCACCGCCTGCTCGCACAACTCGTCGGTCTGGGCGATCCAGAGCACGCTACGCGTTGCGCCCGCCGGCGCGAGCACGAGGCGCACGGCCGCCTCCACCGTGACGCGGGTCTTGCCGCCGCCCGTGGGCAGGCTGATGACTGCGCGCCGTCGCTTGGCGCTGTTGGCCAGCAGCGAACTCAGGCCCGCGAAAACCTCCTGCTGGAAGTCGTGCAGGGGCGGCAGCTCGATCGGTCCGCTGATCAATTCCTCGGGCTCACGCCTGGCTTCAGCCGACGAAGCGAATTCGGGCGGGAAACCGATGGCGGCTGCGAACGCGAGTGCGGCTGACGTGTTCCAGCGCGCGGGTGGCTGCAGCCCCTCCGCCAGCAAGGTGTCTCGCAGAGCCGGCAGCGCGGCCGGGCCCAACTGGGCGAGCACCAGTTCGGCGAGCCGTTGCGGCGTGCATTTCCGGACGAAGCCCATGTTGCGAAGCGACTGGCCCAGGGCATCGAGCAAGGGTCCGATTCGATTGCCCACCGCGCGCAGCAGGCGCTCGGCCAGCGTCGATCCCTGTGCGACGTGCGCTCGCCGCTCGTCGACGCCTGCGTCGGCAAGGCGCTGAAGCGCGTCTCCAGGCGAACTGTCGAGCCAGCCAGACGCGGCGATCTCGGCGAGCAGCCGCTGTAGACGGTCCGCTCGGGAAAGCGGCGCCAGTTGTTCAGCATCCATGAACAGCGCACCGTCCCACATGAGGCAAGGGGCTTCCTGTGCGGCGTCGGCGATCCTGAGGCGGAGCTGCTTGACGTGCTGACACCGTGCCGCTTCGCGAACGCCTGCCAACATGACATCGCCAAGCTCGGGGACCACGTTAGTCAGGCGCTCGGGCGGCCCCGCGATGGCGTCCCACTCCGCCTGGATCACGCGCGCAAGGTCCTGCGCGCCTGCCTTCAGCCAGAGTTGCATCGTGGGGGCGTCGAGCGCCACGACCACGCGCTCCGGCGTACGAGCGCGCCGCGTCAGATCGACGGAGGTGGTCACGAATGCCGCGGTCAGCGGCACGCGGCCTGTCGGCGATGGCAGTTCGGTCGGAACGACGCCATCCCTGGCGGCGCCGAGCCAGAGGTCGCTCAGTGCGTCGCCATCAAGGGCAGCCGGCGTGACGAGTGCGGCGATCATCGCGACCCAGAAGGTGCGCAAGTCGTCCGGCGTAACTAACACTGTGGGGAAGGCGGTGTTCAGCCGGTCGAGCGCCGATTCGACACGTGTCCAATCCGGCAGGTCTCGCAGGACTGGTTGGTTGCGGCGCTCGACAAGAGCCCTGAGGGGCACTGTGGAAAAGCCCAGCTGCACCTCGCCGTGCTTGAGCACGTACCATGACAGCGGGTGCGGCACATCGATCTTCGGGTAGACCAACATTGTACTGTGGCCGAAGCGGATGGTTCCTTGGAACGTCCGCTCGGCGAGGCGATCAAGGAGCTGGAAGGTGAAACGTGCCTTCGTGGCGCCATTGAGCTCCGCAAGCAACCCATAACCTCGCGGCATCGATAAGCCGTACGGTGTGAGGTAGTCTCGCGAGGCGGAGTTCTCTTGCGTTGCCTTGTAGCGGCTGCGGCACGCCGCGCGCCATGGCTCCAGCACGTGAGTCTCGCCCGAAATCTCAGTGAAGTCTGCAGGCCCGATGTCGCCTGATGGAACATCCACGACGCCCAGCGCGACCAACGACGCCCGGTCGTTACCATGCGCATCGGGATCGACAAGTACATTCGAGTTCGGAGAAGGATCGCTTTCGCTCACCAAGCCACCGGAAAGCAGGACGCCGTCGGCTCTCACCCACCGTCCATCGCGACGACACACGCGCACGCGATCGCGATTCCTGTCCAGGAAGGCACTGCGCACGCCCGCAGGCGCGCGGCGCAGCCGGGACCAAAACACCTTCCAGCCGGTCTCCTTGGCCTCCGCCGGCCAGCTCAGCACCTGATGAAGTGCCTCGGTAAGGATCGATGCCCAAACCTGATCGTCCAGTTCATTGACGCGAAGCACCTCACTCAGAATGCGCCGCGCCTCGGGGTTGGACTGAAGCTCGGCGGCTACAGATGCGCGGCCGGGCACGGACACTCCCTCGGGTGCGAGGACGACCTTGGCCGCCGTGAACAACTGGCTTGACTGGGTCGGAACGATCGCAAGTGTGGGCCGAGCCTGGTTCCACTCGCCCGGCTTCACGTCGATGGAGAAGGAATCCGCCAGCTTTAGCACGCCGAACGCAGCGCCGGGCTCAGTCGACGCCACGATGCCAAACCACGATTCGGTGGTGCGGCGGTGAAGCGCCGGTGGGCTGTGCGGTTCGGTAGACGTTTTCATACGTTCCGCCAGCGCATTCAGCCGGCTGGCACGCTGGCGCTCCAGGCAGGACGCGTGAACCAGCTGGCGCTGCTGCTCTGCGCCAGCAAGTGATTGCCACGCAGTTGCTAGGTTCAGGGTGTCCTTCGGGTGGCGCCAGAGGTCCTGCCCGCGCCGCTGTGCCCCGGTGCCGTCTGGGATGACGGCTGCTGCCTCCAGCCGCGCCCACAGCGCCTCGACTAGTGGGGCTGCGTCCTCGTCCTTGCGATCTAGTTGTCGGGGGAAGGCATCCAGGGGCCGAGCGGGGTCGTCCGGGGTGGCAAGGCTGGGCAGCGTTTCCGCGATCAGGCGCGCCGCCTCGGCCATCAGCGCGGCATTCCACTCGCCGCCGATGATCGCGTTGCGGTCGCTGTTGAGCTTCCACGGTGCATTCAGGATGCCCGGCAGGTAGGTCTGCGTGTGCGTGGGGAAGGCGAACCAGAAGCGGCCGGCCTCTTCGCGCCGCCCTTCCAGTGGCATGGCCCACGAGACTGGTACGGACTCGCGAGCGTGGATGTGTGTGGCGTCCGCGATGGCTCGGGCGTCGGTGATACGGACTTCGCGCGCAGCGATGCGCCAGCGCGAGACGACCTCGCCATCGTGCAGGATCTGCTCGACACCCTCGATGGCCAGGCGGACGTCCCGCGCCTTCTGCTCGCCGTTATCGAGTGTCAGCCTGGTGGCAACAGGAAAGAACAGCAGGAACTCGGCTGGAAACGACCGAATCTCTTGTTGTATGTGCTGCAGCAGACTCTCTGACCCGACCTCGATGCGAACGATCGTTTCAGCCCACGCCAGCTCGGCGCAAAGCGGATCTGCCGCACGCTCATCCGGCGGGAGTGCCCACGCGAGCCGCAGACCGGGCGCCTCTGTTACCCGAAATCGCTGCTGGAGCTCCGCACGGCACCTCTCGGGATCGAAGCGAATCGCTCCTGCGGCACGGGTGAAGACATCGATCCGCCCGTTGAGTTTCAGCAACGACTTGAAGCCCAGACCGAAGCGCCCGATCTGGTTGCCGCGTTTCGGCGACGAATGAGAACGAAGAAGGGCATCCAGGCCTTCTTCACTCAGCGGTGCCCCGGTGTTGGCGACATAGAGCCGCGACCCGCGCAGCTGGACGTGGATGCGACCATCGCCGTCCAGCACGTCGCCACGCTCCTGCGCTTCCAGCAACGCATCCGCACCGTTCTGGACGAGTTCGAGGATCTGACGGTAGCCGTAGCCACCTGCCAGTACCGTTTCCTCGATGCCACAATGCTCCTTGAGCAAGCCGGGGTCTGCGTCATAGGAACGCAGCCGCTTGTCATTGATCTGTTCGAGGAAGGCTTTCACGGGTCAGCATCCGCCGATCTTCGCGATCACCGCTGCGATACCCGCCGAGTCGATACCGCCATCCCGTTGGTCGCGCGTCACGATGAGCGCGCCTTTCGGCCCGCCGCCCTCTTCCAGCGACAAGATGCCTTGCTCGCGATACCACTGTTGCTTTTCCTCCCAGCGGCGGCGGTAGGCGGCGTCGTGCAGCAACCCGCAATGTTCCCAGTAGTAGGTGATGCCCGTGTCGTCGTCTTCGATCGTGAAGTCGGGATACTTGAACACGCCACCCAGTTCCAGCGGGTGTTCGTAGTGATAGTCGATGCCCTTGGCGTGCAGCAGGTTGGCGATGATCACTTCGGACTTGGAGCGCACCGCTTCGCCTCGGCTGGTGCGGTGAATCAGCCGGTCTTCGAGGAAAGAGCCGCCCACCTCCACCGGCCGTGGCGGGCCGAACAGATTGGTCAGGCGCGTGGCGGTGGCCGAGTAGCGCTCAGCGCTCAGGCGCTGGAGGTCGGTGGCCGAGCCCTGGTGCAGCACGATGACCTTCTGCTTCTGGCGCGTAAGCGCCGTGTACAGCAGTTCGCGCGTCAACACCTGGGGCGAGCTCGGCAGCACGAGGAAAACGACGTCGAACTCGCTGCCCTGCGCCTTGTGCACCGTTAGGGCGTAGGCGAGTTCGAGGCTGAAGTCGTCGTCATCACCCTTAGGCGCATAGAACTCGAAGGAAATGCCCGGCTGCGTGGAGAACTCGACCTGGAGGGTCTTAGGCTCGTACTTGAAGCTCTTGGTGCGAATCTGCCCAATCGCGATGCCGATCTCGCCGTTGGCCAGGTAACCGCGCTCAGCCGGTTTCGGATAGATCCGTTGCTGACCGATCGACTGATTACGAACGTTGATGACCTTGTCACCGTAGATGATCTGGTCGTCGCCAAAGGGCTGTGGCAATCTTCGTTTCCAAGGCATTACCCTGGCTCGAGCAACTTCAAGTTGGGGTGCCTTGTAGCGCACATGGATTGTGCGATTGAGCGTATCTACGCCCCACGGCGTCTGACGCACCGGACTCAAGAGCTGCCAGGCCTCGGCACGCTGCCCGGATCGACTGCGATTGAAGTAAACATGATCGCCTGACTGCTGGCCGCCGAGACTGCACGCGAACGCCTGCCACTCGACTTGCTGGGGATTGAACTGGAGCGCGGCGGCTAGAGAAATGGGCAACAGCGCCTCAAGTTCGTCCGGCGTATCCCAGCGGACGAACTGAATCGTATGGCTGCTGCGCTGGCCCGCCAGGATCTCGAACACCTGATCCTCGCCGGGGCCGAGCACGCCGCCACCGAACCAGGCAGCCAGTTGCAAGTCTTCACGCTCGCCTGCACCCTGGCGGCGCGGCACGGTGAGCTCGGCATAGCCAGGTCCGACGCGCGGGAAGCAGGTCTCGATGTCTTGCGGCTGCAGCCGCGCAATCACGTCGGCAAAAGGCCGGCCGGCGCCGATGGGCGGCAACTGGCGCGGGTCCCCCACGAAGATGAGCCGGTGCACGCCGCTCAGCGCCTCAAGAAGGGCGGCGGTCATCTCCTCGGTGAGCATCGAGCACTCGTCGACGATCACGGTGCGTGCGCCTTTCTCGCCCGGCTGGCCGGTGAGCCGATAGCGGCCGGTAGCACCTTCGTAGCGCTGTGGTTTTGAGCGCGAAAGATACTGCGCCAGCGTCAGAGCTTGCAGGTTCTGGATCCCAGCACGACGCGCCACGTCCTCCATGCGCACACGCGCCTTGCCGGTAGGGGCGAGCATCAGAATGCCCTCAGCCTGGATCGACGGGTCGCGGCACAGGACCGAGAGCAGGGTTGTTTTGCCAGTGCCGGCCGGACCAATGAGCACACAGAAGCGGCGCACAGCCAGTTCCGCGAGTGCGGCGGCCTTTTCCTGGCGGGCGCGCTCTTCCTTGTCACTCTCTTCGCCTTCGGCAGGCAGCGCACCAAGCTGCTGGTCGAGCTCATGGCGCCAGTCGGCTTTCAGCTGGTGAGGTTGGCTCTGGGCGCGCTTGTCGATGGTGTTCCGGATCAGTTCACCACTCTTGGCCAGACGTTCGAGCTGGTAGGCGCGCGAGCCATCGGCCATTTCGACGAGGCGGATCTCGCCCGCGAAGTGCTCGTCTTCCGCAACAGCCAGGAGATCGGCGGTGACCGGCGTGTGGTGCTCGTCGTGCTCCGGCGCTCGTTTGCGCAACGACGCGATCACGGCGGCCTGCGGAGACAAGGTGTCGCCACGGACAGTGGCGTTCTCGAGCTCGCGGATCGTCAGCGCCCGCAGGCGGCGCGCATCGACTGGCGTCTGCACGACGGATTGCTCGGGCAGCGGGTGGCGCTCGCGAACAAAGGTGGTGGGAAACAGGCCGCGATCGACTGTGCCAATGGCAACCGGCAATCGGGTCAAGCGGGTTGTTTCGTAAACCAGATACGGGTTTCGCAAGAGCTCGGCGTCGTCGAGTATGAGGCCCTGCTCGACTCGTGTTTCGGGTACGGCGAGCACCTCGGCTTGCTCGGCGGTGAGGTCGATGCGACTCAGCAGTTCCAGCACCTGACGGCGCTGCGGCTGCATTCGCTGCCAGGACTTGGCGATGGTGCCATCGAGTCGTCTGGCGAGATCAGCCGGCAGATGCCTGGACGGATCGGCCACCGCCGCCCGCCAGGCTGTCCAGGGGTCGCCGTCGTCACCGACCGAGTCGGCCAAGGCTTGTGCGACAAAGTGGGCCATCGGCACGCCAGTAGCGCCGAGCACCGCTCCCAAGCCGGGGAACGGGCCGCGCCTTGTCCACAAGCGACCGAGTTGTTGGTCTATCCAGGCCTCTTGTTTGGCCGTAGCAACATCAAAGAGCTCGGCGGAGCGCAGCAACGCTGCACGGCAAGCCAGCAGCGCAGCGATGGCGGCGTCGTGTCCGACATGCTCCGTGGCATACGAGAACTCACTGAACCGGTCTTCCGGCGCAAAGGCGACTACTTCGGCCGGGTCAAAGGCGCGCCCTTCGTCGGACTTGGCAAGCGCCTCTTGGTAGGGCATCAGGAAGCCGTCCTCGAAGCCGGGGCGCACGGAGTGAATCACCATCCGCTCCCACAACAGGCTGCGGATCTTGCCCTCCGGCGAACCGTCGTAGTCGTACTCGGTGAGCGGTCCGAGCTCGAGTACGCGCCCGGCGCCAATCAAGACTCGCCGGCCTGTGTCTTCGACCAGCGGCACCTGCTTGGCATAGACGAAGACGAGCGACTCGTCCGACTGAACGTGGTTCCAGAAGCAATCCAGCAGCGCGCGGTGATTGCGATGGTCCTGAAGCCAGAGGGATTTGAACTTGAGGCCAGGCGTGTCTTCGAAGGACTGATTCACGCGTTCGAGCGGGAAGCTCTCAACCAGACCACGTTCGCCACGTTGATTATCGCCGAACACCACCCGCTTCATCATCCAGCGGAAAGGTAACCCGGCAGCGGCGTAGGCGTGGTAGTGCAGTCGCGTGGGCTTGAAGTGGGCGTGGGTGTCTGGCGACGACTTGACATAGGGATGCTCGTGCAACCGGTCCAGCGCGAACGGTGCCATGAAGGTGGAGCGTTCCTTGACGCATGGCGGGAAGTCCACGGGGTTCATGTCCTTCAACGACTGCCCGCGCACCTTCTCCTCGTCGGCTTCCACCTTGCTTTCGGCGATGTTCACCAGCTTGAGGCAAGCAGTGTTGTGCCGGGGCTGGGTGCAGACCGTGCCGTTCCAACCATTGTCGTGCCAAGGCACGCGGATGGAAACGTGTCGCAACGGGTACGTGAGGGTGCTCACGCCGTGACCTCGCCGAGGAGCCGCTTGATATCTTCTTCGAGCGCCTTGATGTCGGCTTCGATCACCTCCAGCGGACGGGGTGGCTCGTAGCGATAGAAGTGCCGGTTGATCGGGATCTCGTAGCCGACCCTGGTCTTGCTCTCCTCGATCCAGGCATCGGGCACATGCGGGCGCACCTCACGCTCGAAGTACGCGGTGACGCTCTCCTTGATCGGTACGCTCTCGGTGTCGCGCAGTTCGGCATCTGGTTCGGGGTTGCCGCCGCGATCGCGGCAGATCTCGGCCGTGTCATCACGCTCACCCAGGGCGGCGAGTACGGCCTTGAGTTCAGGTGCAGAAAGGCGCACACCGGCGTCTCGATCGATGTCGCGCAAAGTGGTCAGGAAGGCGATGCGATCCTTGAAGAGCTTGGTGCCGTGCACCTGCGCGAAACGGTCAAGGAGCCTGCGGATCTCCTCCTGCCGCTTCTTGCCGGCCTCGATCTCTTCGAGGCGTGCCTTCTCATTCTTCTTGATGCTGGTGGCGAGCTTGGCAAAGCCGCTTTCGGTCTCCAGCCGGGCCATACGCTCGGCGGTCGCCTGGAAGTTGAGCCGCAGCGGTCGCTCGACCGTGATCTTGTGAAAGCCGAAGTCCGCGTTGTCGAAGACCTTGCTGACCACAAGCACCTTCTCGACCGGCTGTTTGGTAATCGGGTCCTCCTCGGTGAACGTCCGCGTTTCGCCGTCCACAAAGCTACCGAACAGACGAGTGATATCGGCGATCTGGTCCGGCTCGCTCGGCCTATCGGTAGGGTCACCCAACTTGTTGCGCTTGTTGCCGAGGCTTTTCGGCATCTTGACGAAGAATCGCCGGGCGTCGACAAGCTGGATCTTGCCCTTCCGCGGCGGTTCCTTGCGGTTGGTGAGCACCCAAAGATAGGTTGAGATACCCGGCATTATGGAGCATCCACCC
>DPSD01000191.1:3576-3697 GCA_003538495.1 Accumulibacter sp. | reverse complement strand
CTTCCTGCCGACGCCGATGGCCATCGCCACGGCGATGTATCACAGCCACAAGAACCCGTTGCAGAAGGTCAGCCGCACTTCGGCAGTGGTCGACACCGTTCGCGCCGGCCGCCAGCGCCGC